>JAJQES010000460.1 GCA_021201565.1 Tannerellaceae bacterium | reverse complement strand
TCTTCTTTTTCTTTATAAGAGGAGCAAATGCATCAACCTCTTTCTGCACAAAAGCTGTAATATTCCCTTCAGAAACTTTTAATTTCAGATTGCCGGTTTCTGCTTTTCTAAATTCCAGGATTTGCTGCAAAAGCCGGAATAACCGGTTCAGATTCTCATACATGACTTTATAAGAAAACTGATTCTGAGGATTATTTATTTTTAGATCATCTAATGAAGCTGACAAAATAGTCAAAGGTGTTAAAAACTCATGAGTAATATTTGTAAAGAACTGCAGCTTCGCATGATTTATCTCCTCCGCTTTAGCCTGTTCTAATACGCGTATCTGATCCATTTGTTTTTGACGAAGTCGCTGCTGAGCTAACCGGTAAACAATAAAAGCCAAAATAACACCTGCTAATATATATAAGGTATAGGCCCAGGTTGTTTTCCAGGGCGGTGGTAAAATAACGATTTGCAGAAGCCGTTCATTTTCTCCCCATAACCCGTTCTCATTTGCTCCTTTCAAATGAAATAAATAAGTTCCACTTTTCAGATTGTTATAATTAGCCATCCGGTTCGAGGCCCCGGTGAACTGCCATTCATTATCATATCCTTCCAACCAATAAGCAAATTTATTTCTGGAAGGATTGGCATAACTCAATACGGAAAACTCTATACTAAAGTGATTTCGTTTATGGTCCAGGACAATTTTTTCTGCAAAATCAGCAGTTTTATCAGTGATTTCACGAACCTGATTTTCTTCCATATCTTTTAAAGACTGGTTAAAAATGGAAATATCCGTAATAACTACCTGCGGATAAAACCCTTTTTCATCTATATTCTCCGGATAAAAAGCATTATATCCATTATGACACCCAAAATACAATTTCCCATCCGGAGCTTTGCAGGATGCATTTAATGTAAAATAATTATCCTGCAATCCATCAGAAGTTGTATAAGTACGGGAAGATGCAAATTGCATATCTTCCGATATATTCAATCTTATCAATCCGGTAGAACTGGTTGCAATCCACAAATGTCCTTCATCATCTTCTTCTATACTATAAATACCGTCTGCTAATAAATTATACTTCTCATTAACCTGAATAAAAGAGTCTGTTTCTCTTTCATATAAATTCAGTCCTCCACCTTCCGAACCAACCCAGATATTTCCCCTGCTATCACTAAAGAGGCATCCGATATTGTCAAAAGGTAGTTTTCCATTTGCTGAATTATACCATTTAAGCTTAGACTCTTCTATCTCTGCCGGATTTCCTTTATAATATGCTATTCCCTGATTCGTTGCAATCCACACTCCCTGATCCGGAACTTCAACCAGTGCATTACAATTAAGTCCTAATAATATATTTCTTGTATCTCCATTTGATAAAAGAAGAAATAACTCATTTCTTCCTCCTAACCAAATATTCCCGGTTCTGTCTTCCAGCATGCTCAGAATAAACCATTCAGGCAACCATTTTGTATTCATGGGATTTAATTTCCTTATTTTGTTGGAAGTTTGATTCTTATCGTAAATATATATTCCATTTCCGGCTATTGAAATCCAAATTTCTTTGGGATCTTTTCGCTCCAGGATACAATTGACTGTATGCAAATTTGGTTCTTTATCAAAACCCGGATATTCCGTATAAAAAACCGGTTCTTTCATACTTTTTTCCTGAATTGCCAAACCATGGCTACCAATTCCTAACCATAATGTTTCATCAGAATCTACAAGTATGTGTCTTACCGAATTACTAAATATAGCCTGCTTAATCGATTCCAACGTATATCCTTCAAAAGGGGAATGACTCATATTCACGCTATAGACTCCACCGCCCAGCATTCCCAGCCACATAACACCACTCTTATCTCTAACAATTGTATTCAGTTCATTATAAGGCAATGAATTATCCTTATCTTCCGGTAAGTAGTTCATAAATCGTGGGTAAGGATCATTCAGGTTCAAAATACTTAACCCATTCCGGGTCCCTATCCACAAGGTTTGATTATTAAGATCTTCCTCTATACAATAGATTACATTATCAGAAACTGCATACTTATTATTTTCTTCATATTTATATTGCTTCCATTTTACAGTCTCCGGCGATTCCGGATCCATCATTTTATATAATCCCCTTGCCCAGGAACCAATCCACATATCACCCTTACTATCCTGAAAAATCACATGCACCGAATTTCGATCATTAATGGGGGGATAAGCGATCATTATATCATTCTCCGGGTCATATCGAAAAATACCATACGCCCAGGTTCCTATCCATAAACTTCCATTACTATCTTCATAAATAGATTTGACTCCAATCAAATTATTCCCGGCAGTAGACGTATTATATAATTTAAAACGGTCATTTTCACGATCATATCTTAGCAGTCCTGCATCCACCCCTGCCCAGACATCATTATCCGAAGTTACATATATAGTTGCAATCACATCATTCACAACACCCTCTGTATAAGACTGAATATGACCGGTAATCAAATCCATCTTATTAATACCATACTCTGTACCAATCCATAAAGTATTATTCTTATCTTCTGCTAATGATTTGATTTTATTATTTGATAGAAGACCCGGCATATATAAGTTATCCTTATATATATGTAGTCTGTATCCATCATATCGACACAAACCTGCATGAGTTGCAAACCATAAAAACCCACGGCTATCCTGAATAATCTGAGTCACTTCTTCTGAAGGTAGATCTTCAAAAGCTGAGAGCGGATTAAACTTTAGTGGTACAGAATTAGCCTGAGAATGCATGGTTCCTATCAATAAACATTTCCATATTATCACATGGAAACATACTTTTAACCAAACATGTAATTTTTTCATCACTGGTTAGTATTTCAGCCTGTTATTCCTACAAAAATATAGAAATATTTTTAGTTCTCTGGTTATAAATAGAAATTTATACACTAATAAAATTATTTCTTTTTCACCGACTGCTTTTAACTATCAAATAAATATGTTTTTTTATTACTTTTGTTCTGAATTATTTAAAATGTACAAAGATGAGGATCCAAACCATTAAATTGCTGATATTGGTTTCATTCATTCTTAGTTGCAATACGTTATTTGCACAGGAAGAAGAGACATTAGTGCTGATCGATACAGATATGGGGAAAATAAAAGTAAAACTATTCAATGACACTCCATTACATAGAGATAACTTCATCAAACATGTACAGGAGAACACGTATGATGGTTTATTATTCCACCGGGTAATCAAACAATTTATGATACAAGCCGGAGATATCAACTCTAAAGACGCTCCTTTAGATAGTATTTTAGGAAATGGAGATCTGGAATACCGGATACCGGCGGAAATCATTTACCCTAAATATTACCATAAAAGAGGAGCATTATGTGCTGCACGAACCTCTGACGATCAAAACCCGGAAAAAGAGTCCTCGGCAACCCAATTCTATATTGTGACGGGTAAATTCTTTACAGAATTAGAGTTAGATAAAAAAGAAAAAGAAGAAAATAAAATATTTACTCCTGAACAAAGACAATCCTATATGCTTGAAGGAGGAACTCCTCATCTGGATGCGAATTATACTGTGTTTGGCGAGGTAGTCAGCGGTCAAAAAGTAGTAGATAAAATTTCATTAGTAATGACAAATGCAAATGACAGGCCATTGAAGAATATAAAAATCAAATCAATGTCTATCGTCAAAAAATAATGATATAATTAAATAACTAAAGCATGTCAAATCAGAATAAAGAAACTCTCGTTGTTATAAATACAACATTGGGAAGTATTACTATAAAGTTATATAATGAAACTCCAAAACATAGAGATAACTTTTTAAAATTAGTAAAAGACGGTACCTATAATGGACTTCTGTTTCACCGGGTTATAAAAGATTTTATGATACAAGGTGGTGACGTGACTTCTAAAGATGCCCCTATCAATAAACAATTAGGAGCCGGAGACCTGGGATATACAGTAGAAGCTGAATTTGTTTATCCACAGTATTTTCATAAAAAAGGAGCACTGGCAGCAGCCCGAACTGGAGACGAAGTCAATCCGGAAAGAGCATCTTCTGCTTCTCAATTCTATATTGTAACAGGAAAAATCTATAAAGAGGCTGAATTAAATCAACTGGAAAAGCAAAAAATGATGCGTCTGCAAAATAGTATATTTAACCGGTTACAGCAGGAGTATAAACCTAAAATCATGGAATTATATCGCAGTGGTGACCGGAACGAATTAGCAATTTTACGTGACACTCTAATAGGAAAAGCTGAACTGGAATCTGACAGACGAAAAGAAGAAACCCTGTTTACACCTGAACAACGGGAAATATATACAACTATTGGCGGAGTACCTTTTTTAGACAATGAATATACGGTCTATGGAGAGGTTACTGAAGGTTTAGATATCGTTGAAAAGATAGAAAACTGTAAAACAAATAGTTCAGACCGTCCCTCAGAAAACATCGTAATTGAATCTATAGAGATTGTATAATCCTCTCTGTGATTTTTTTATAGGAGAATTATCTACGGGTTACTGTATTTAATAACAGTAATCCGCTTATTTTTTTATTGAAATGAACTTTGCTGTTTATAAAACACATTATAAAGAGACTATACGGTTAGGAGTTCCTATTATGCTGGGACAATTAGGCATTATTATTGTTGGATTTGCCGATAATATGATGGTGGGACATCATAATGATATTGAATTATCCGCGGCCTCCTTTGTGAATAATTTTTTTAATCTGGCTTTTATCTTTGGAATGGGATTTTCTTATGGCCTAACCCCTATTATTAGCAGTTTGTATGTATCCAAAGATTTGAAAAAAGCCGGAGAAACCTTAAAAAACAGCCTTCTGTTGAACCTACTCATAGGAATAATACTTAGTTTGATCATGCTTATTCTACTTTATCGCATAGATATTTTTGATCAACCCGAACAATTACTTCCTTATATAAAACCTTATTATATATTGCAACTCTTTTCTATTATCTTCACTATGTTGTTTAATTCTTTCAAACAGTTCAGTGATGGTACAACAGATACGCTGACTCCTATGTGGGTTATGTTAGGAGGTAATGTTCTAAACATTATAGGAAATTATATCTTAATCTATGGTCATTTTGGAGCACCTGAATTGGGATTGACCGGAGCCGGCATTTCTACATTAAGCAGCCGGATTCTAACTTTCATCTGCTTTTCACTACTATTTATCCAAAGGAGGAAATATAAAGAATACCTTAAAGGTTTTAAAGAAGGATATCTCAACCGAACCAGCCTATCCCGTTTATTAAATTTAGGTCTTCCTGTCGGATTTCAATTAGGAGTCGAGTCTGCTTCTTTCAGTTTAAGTGTTATTATGATGGGTTGGTTAGGAGCCTATCAGTTAGCCGCTCATCAGATCATGGGGGTTATTACAACACTGGGATTCATGGTCTATTATGGAATTGCTGCAGCTGTAGCAATTCGGGTTAGTAGTTATTATAGTCAAAATGATAATAAAAATGTCCGTAGAGCTACATTTGTTGGCTTACACATTATAATTCTGGTTGCTTTTTTTGTGATGCTACTTGTATTTTTAACCCGTAATTATATTGGTTATTTATTTACAATGAACGAGGAGATTATATTCATCGTTGCTTTATTAGCCTACCCTGTAATTTTTTATCAGGTAGGAGATGGACTCCAAATCCTTTTCGCAAATGCTTTACGGGGTATATCACATGTGAAATTCATGGCCATCATGGCTCTCATCTGTCATGTGGGAATTGCTTTACCGGTAGGTTACATTTGTGGTTTTATTCTTGATTGGGGGGCTCTTGGAATATGGTGTGGATTTCCTATAAGTCTAACGGTTCTGGGTATTACTTTATGGCTATGGTTTAACAAATTAACAACCTAAATTATACATTCTAAATCACAAAACTTTTCCACAAATTATCCTCTGGAACATCTGCTACCACCCGGACCCGTTCCTTCGATACCGGATGAATAAACTCTGCACTACGGGAATGTAAACAAATCCCACCATCCGGGTTAGAACGTTCCGCTCCATACTTAAGATCTCCTTTTATAGGACATCCTATTTTAGCCAATTGGCACCGGATCTGATGATGACGACCCGTTTTAAGATCAATCTCCAACAAATAATACCTGTCCGAACATGCTATCAGTCTATAATGTAGAATTGCTTTTTTGGCGTTTGGCTTTTCCTTCTCATAGGCATAGCTTTTATTCTGCTTTTCATTTCTCACAATCCAATGTTCAAGGATATTTTCATCAGCAGGAGGCCTGTTCTTTACAATAGCCCAATAGGTCTTTTTGACTTGTCCGGTCCGGAACATTTCATTCAAACGGGATAATGCCTTACTGGTTTTGGCAAACAGAACCAATCCGGTTACCGGACGGTCCAAACGGTGAGTAACACCCAGAAAAACATTTCCCGGTTTATGATACTTCTCTTTCAGCCATACTTTCAATA
Organism: Tannerellaceae bacterium; assembly: GCA_021201565.1. Lineage (GTDB taxonomy): Bacteria > Bacteroidota > Bacteroidia > Bacteroidales > Tannerellaceae > UBA4116. Next base: position 2,595 of record JAJQES010000460.1, on the reverse strand, counting down.
AGTCTGAAAGAGGAGTATCACCCGTTTTATCTCCCTGAACAATCTCATGACAGTTTTTATTAACTGCCATAATATGATTGTCTTCGTAGATAACCTGCATATAAATATATTACATATTCATACCACCACAACAGCAAATCACTTGTCCTGTCACATACGAGGACATATCAGAAGCAAGGAAAGTAGCGACATTTGCCACATCGTCCGGCGTACCTCCGCGTCGTAAAGGAATCTGCTTAGCCCATTCTGCTTTTACCTCATCCGAAAGGGCTGCGGTCATATCGGTAATAATAAAGCCCGGCGCAATTGCATTCGCACGTACGCCCCGTGAACCTAATTCTTTAGCCACACTTTTAGCAAGGCCAATCATACCTGCCTTTGAAGCAGAATAGTTACTTTGACCGGCATTTCCAGAAACACCCACAACCGAAGCCATATTAATAATACTACCTGTTTTTTGTTTCATCATAACGGGAGTTACCGCATGAACAAAATTAAAAGCAGATTTCAGATTTATATTAATGACCATATCCCATTGTTGTTCAGACATACGCATCATTAGCCCATCACGGGTAATACCGGCATTATTCACAAGAATATCGATTCGTCCGAAATCCTTCAATATATCAGCAACGACAGCATGTGCTTCATCAAAGTTAGCAGCATTAGAAGCATATCCTTTTGCTTTTACTCCTAATGCCTCTATCTCTTTTTGAGTGGCTTCTCCATTCTCATCAATTACCAGGTCTGTAAATGCGATATCAGCACCTTCCGCTGCAAATTTCAAGGCAATCGCTTTTCCGATCCCTCTTGCTGCACCTGTAACAATGGCAACTTTTCCTTCCAGTAATTTCATAACTTTTATGTATTTATTTAGTTAGAATTTTATCAGACAAGCTCCGGCTGAATAACCACCTCCAAAAACAGTCATTCCAATCAAATCTCCTTTTTTAAAGGTATGGTCATTCTGAGCATATACCAGAGCAGAACTTACAGAACCCGTATTACCCAATTCCACAATATTCTGCAAAAATTTCTCTTCCGGCAATTGTAATTGCTTAGCAATATTTGCCATAATACGCATATTAGCCTGATGACCTATGAAATACGACAGATCATCTAATGTATATCCATTATTTTCCAAAAGACGAAGTACATTTTTAGGCATATAAGTACATGCCTGTATAAAAACATCTTTCCCTTCAGGCATCATAATACCGCCATCACGAGGACGTAATTGTACTGCTTCGGGACCTTTACTCAGATTACCCAATCCTTCCGTATATATTTCAATGATTTCCGGTTCATCTTCAGTCATTCGTTCTTTTGAAATAAAGTATGCGGCAGCAGCATCTCCCCATAAATGTCCGGACTTAGGATCCGTTTCATTATAATAAGCAGAATTTTTATCTGCAGAAATTATCAAAGCTTTTGAAGCCTTACCCATTTGGAAGTAACCTTCCACAACCTCAAGAGCATTTAAAAAAGAAGAACAGGCAGAGGATAAATAAAGCGCTTTCGTATCAGAGATATCATATACCTGCTGTGCCACGTGCGCTGCTGTAGCCACTGTATCATACGGAGAATAGGATGCTGCAATAATCAGATCAACCTCCTTTATATCATAAGGAAGCTTTGATAATGCATTTTCTATAGCCTTTAACCCCATGGTATTTATATTCTCTTCCGGTTTCGCCTTTGAACGGGTGATTATACCGGTACGTTGCTCAATCCACTCACTGGTTAGTCCGTTTAACTCTAAAAAATGATCGTTATGTACTCTTTCCTCGGGTACATACGTTCCCGTAGCGTTTATAAACATTATTGTTTTATTTAATCTTTATTCCGTTAAAAATCAGATTCATCACATTATCCCGTCTTTTTATCCGTTCACTTATACTATTTCCCATCATTCCACGAATATAAGGAACTTCCAGCCCTTTCAGGGCATGATGTAGCACAAGGGCCGTAATTTCAACATCCGGCATACAAAAAACGCCTTCTTTAACTCCCGATTCCAAAATCCCTTTAATTATTTCCACTTCACGGATATCAAAACTCTTTCTAACTTTTTCCACCCGCCAGATATCACGGAAAAAGTTAGCCCTCAATGTTCCATTCCGAAAAACAATAGATTTCACAGCATCTAACCGGGCATAAATAAAAGTCAAAAGTTTCTCATCGGCTGGCAAATCTTTTCCTGCAACTTCTAAAAGCATGTTATGTAACTTATCCAATTCCGATTCAACGATTGCCAGATAGATTTCATTTTTGCTTTTAAAATAAGTATATAAGGTACGACGGCCTTTTTTTGAAGCTTGTGCAATATCGTTCATAGTGGTATTATCTACCCCCATACGAGCAAACAATTGCCTGGCTACATCCACCAACATATCACGGGTTTTTGAAACAGTCACTGCCATTTAATTGCACATTTTGTTTGAAACTGTGCGCAAAGTACCAAAAAAAGATTGTATTTACCAAGTATATTGAAAAAAACTTGTGATGAATTTGTAATAACAAAATAAAATACTACCTTTGCAGTCGCAATACGAAATTGCAACTATATCGCGGGGTGGAGCAGTGGTAGCTCGT
>JAJQES010000276.1 GCA_021201565.1 Tannerellaceae bacterium | reverse complement strand
ATACATTAATTAATTATTAAACCATCATGAACAAAACAGAATTTATCAGTGCAGTTGCTGAAAAAGCCGGCCTAAGTAAGGTGGACGCTAAAAAAGCTGTGGAAGCGTTCGTAGAAACAGTATCCGAAGAGTTAAAAGCAGGTGGAAAAGTTGCTCTTCTTGGTTTTGGATCTTTCTCTGTAACAGAAAAAGCAGCCCGTAAAGGTGTTAATCCTAAAACTAAACAGGCTATCGATATTCCTGCCCGTAAAGCAGTTAAGTTTAAAGCAGGTGCTGAATTAGCAGATATTGTTAAATAAGAGACCGTTAAACTTGGATGGAAAAGATGCAAATGTAAACTTGCATCTTTTTTTTGTATAAAATAATAGCGTAACTTTGCGATAGAAATCAAATTATCATTATTTATATGGCTATTGAACAGCGGATCTCTGAATCAGTGATCAGAGGAATCTCCCAATTATATGGAACAGAGGTATCAGAGAGTCAGATTCAGTTAAGTAAAACTAAAAAAGAGTTTAAAGGACATTTAACAGTTGTCGTATTTCCTTTTTTACGGATTTCAAAGAAATCTCCCGAACAAACTGCTCAGGAAATAGGAGAATGGTTATTACAAAATGAGCCGGCAATAGCTGAATTTAATGTAATAAAAGGATTCCTGAATCTTACGATTGCATCTTCCTGTTGGATTGGTTTATTAAATCAAATAGCCCATACTCCTTCTTTTGGGATAAAAGAAGGATCGGCTGACTCTCCTTTAGTCATGATTGAATATTCTTCCCCTAATACAAATAAACCTCTTCATCTGGGACATGTTCGTAATAATCTGTTGGGATATAGTCTCGCAGAGATATTGAAAGCAAACGGTAATAAAGTGGTAAAGACGAATATTGTCAATGACCGGGGAATCCATATCTGTAAATCTATGTTAGCCTGGGAGAAATGGGGGGAAGGGGTGACTCCGGAATCTTCAGGAAAGAAAGGAGACCATTTGATCGGTGATTTTTATGTCTTATTCGATAAAAAATATAAGGAGGAACTTGCATCTCTACAGGAGACAGGTTTGACTAAAGAAGAGGCGGAAGCACAGTCTTCTTTAATGGCAGAGGCCCGGGAGATGCTTCGTAAGTGGGAAGCAGGAGAGGAAAAAGTTGTCTCTCTGTGGAAGACTATGAATAACTGGGTATATGAAGGATTTGATGAAACATATAAAAAGCTGGGAGTAGATTTTGATAAGATCTATTATGAGTCTGAAACTTATCTGGAAGGCAAAGGTAAAGTGCTGGAAGGAGTAAATAAAGGAGTTTTCTACAGAAGAGAAGATGGATCCGTATGGGCCGATTTGACCCAGGAAGGCCTGGATGAGAAGTTACTCTTGCGGGCGGATGGAACCTCTGTTTATATGACCCAGGATATTGGTACAGCTAAATTGAGGTTTGATGATTATCCTATTAATAAAATGGTATATGTAGTAGGAAATGAGCAAAATTATCATTTTCAGGTTCTCTCCATTTTGCTGGATAAGTTGGGCTTTGAATTCGGAAAAGGCCTTGTTCATTTCTCTTATGGAATGGTTGAACTTCCGGAAGGAAAAATGAAAAGCCGTGAAGGAACCGTTGTGGATGCGGATGACTTGGTAGAGGAGATGGTGGCTACTGCCAGAGAAACTTCACAGGATCTGGGTAAACTGGATGGTCTTTCTACGGAAGAGGCTGAAAATATTGCCCGGATTGTTGGATTGGGAGCTTTAAAATACTTTATTCTAAAAGTAGATCCCCGGAAGAATATGACCTTTAATCCAAAGGAATCTATCGATTTTAATGGGAATACAGGCCCATTTATTCAATATACACATGCACGTATCTGTTCAGTTCTGAGAAAAGCGCAGGCGCAGGGTTTGCAGATCCCGGAAACAATAGACACCGCTTTGGCTATTTCTGAAAAGGAAGAAAATCTGATCCAGAGTCTGACTGAGTTTGAGACGGTAGTTTCGGAGGCTGGTACTGAATATAGTCCGGCAGTAATCGCCAATTATGTCTATGATCTGGTGAAAGAATACAATCAGTTCTACCATGATTATTCTATTCTGCGTGAGGAAAATGAGGCGTTGAAACTTTTCCGTTTGTCACTTTCCAAACAGGTCGCAGCTACCGTCAGAAAAGGAATGGCTTTATTAGGTATTGAAGTCCCTGAGCGGATGTGATTTTATAAAGAGAACTGTTTATTATATAGAAAGGGGCTGTTTCAATGAAACAGCCCCTTTTGTTTACCCGAGTGTTAACTCACTTATTTCTTTTTCGCTGCTTTTTTTCGTCCGGCAGGTTTATCGGCAGCCTCTGTAATGATCTTCATACATTCTTCAAATGTAAGAGTTTCGGGCTGTTTCACTGTTTTGGGAATACGATAATTTTTCCCTTTGTAAGCAATATAAGGACCATACCGGCCATTCAGGATTTCCAGTTCCGGATCTTCATCGAACTTTTTCAGGAAACGTTGTTCATCTTTTTTCCGTTTTTCTTCAATCAACTCAATTGCCTCTTCAAGAGTAATAGTTAGCGGGTTCAAATCTTTTGGAATAGAGATGAATTTACCGTCATGACGGATAAATGGCCCGAAACGTCCTACGGCAGCCACTACGGTCTTGTCTTCAAAGTCACCTATTGTACGGGGAAGATCAAATAATTTTAATGCTTCTTCCAGTGTAATTGTCTCAATAGATTGACCCTTCATCAGAGACGCAAATTGGGGCTTCGGAGCCTCTTTATCATCTGGGAAAGCCTGGCCTAACTGGGCAATCGGACCATACCGTCCGATCTTAACAAAGACTGGTTTCCCACTTTTAGGATCTATACCCAATTCTCTTTCTCCTACCTTATGTTCGGTTTTAATGGCAGAAGTCGCTTCTACGATCGGATGGAAAAATTTGTAGAACCGGTCAATGGCGTTTGTCCATTCCATCTCTCCCTCAGCAATGGAGTCAAATTCCTTTTCCACACTGGCCGTAAAGTTATAGTCCAATACTTCCGGGAAATATTCCATCAGAAAGTCGTTCACAACCGTACCAATATCTGTCGGCATGAGCTTATTCCGGTCAGCTCCGGTTATTTCATTTTTACCTTCTTCCTTTATATTACCATTTTTTAAGGTAAGGACAGTATAGTTTCTCTCTACTCCTTCTTTGTCTCCTTTGATAACATATTCCCTGTTCTGGATAGTCTGAATGGTAGGAGCATACGTAGAAGGGCGGCCGATGCCTAATTCCTCCAACCTGCGAACCAGACTGGCTTCCGTATAACGTGGAGGACGTTGGGTAAAGCGTTCGGTTGCTACAATTTCCTGTAAGGAAAGCTTGTCTTTTACATTTACAGCAGGTAACAGGCCATTTTCCTGTTCCTTCTCATTTTCATCGTCTGTACCTTCACGATATACCTGTAAGAAACCATCAAATACAAGTACTTCGCCCACCGCCTGGAATTTTTCTTTTTCTCCGGAAATATCAATGGAAATTGTAGTGCGTTCCAGTTCTGCATCTGCCATCTGGCTGGCGATGGTACGTTTCCGGATCAGTTCATACAGTTTTTTCTCCTGTGCCGTTCCACTGACGTCTGTATTACTGATATAAGTCGGACGAATAGCCTCATGGGCTTCCTGTGCGCCTTTGGTTTTAGTGTTGTATTGACGGAATTTATAATATTTCTCGCCGTATGTATCCAGGATCGCTTCTTTACTGGTTCCCAATGCCAGATCACTCAGGTTTACGGAGTCGGTACGCATGTAGGTGATCAATCCGGATTCATACAAACGTTGAGCAATACGCATCGTTTGTGCGACCGAGTATCCCAGCTTCCGGGCCGCTTCCTGTTGAAGGGTCGAAGTTGTAAACGGGGGAGCCGGACTTTTCCTAACCGGTTTAGTGGTGATATCATCAATTGTGAAAGCCGCATTTTTACATCTCTCCAGAAATTGATTTGCTTCTTCTTTTGTTTTTAACCTTTTACTTAATTCTGCTTTTAAAAGGGTTGTACCGTCAGGTAAAATAAAAGAAGCGATAACACGGAAAGAGGCCTCCGAAACAAATTGATTGATTTCTCTTTCGCGTTCAACGATCAGTCGTACTGCGACAGATTGTACACGTCCGGCAGACAAAGCCGGTTTCACTTTACGCCAGAGAATGGGAGACAATTCAAATCCTACGATCCGGTCCAATACACGGCGTGCCTGTTGAGCATCTACCAGATTGGTGTCTATGGATCTGGGAGTTTCTATCGCATGCAGAATGGCATTTTTAGTAATTTCATGGAATACGATCCGCCGGGTGTTTTCTGGCTTGAGCTTCAATACTTCATAGAGATGCCAGGATATAGCTTCTCCTTCCCGGTCCTCATCGGATGCTAACCAGACAGTATCTGCTTTTTTTGCTTCCGCTTTCAGTTCTGTTACCAACTTTTTCTTGTCAGATGGTACTACATACTGGGGAGCGTAGTTGTTGTTGAAATCTATACTGAAATCTTTTTCTTTCAGATCCCGTATATGCCCGTAGCTTGACATTACTTTAAAGTCCTTTCCAAGGAATTTTTCGATTGTCTTGGCTTTCGCCGGTGATTCCACTATTACGAGATTTTTCTGCATATTATGACCTTTCCTGTTAAATCGAGTGCAAACTTACATAAATAATTAACGTAGATGAATATCAGTAACAAAAAAAGAACCCGGAAAGATGTATTAATATATATGCAGGGGGCTTAATTTATTACCTTTGTATGGAAAAACAGGCATCGGTGGAACAAGTCAAAGAGTTATTACAGCAAAATAAAATAGAAGAAGCTATTGTGCTTTTACTACAGGCAATAGAGTTATCTCCTGAAAAAGCAGAAAACTTTTATTTATTGGGAAATGCTTACAGAAAGAAAGCCGACTTTAAAAATGCAATTAATAATTATCTGAAAGCCCTGGAATTAGATCCGGAAAGTCCTGCCGGGGAAGCTTATAAAAGTACGATTCATATCCTGGACTTTTATAATAAAGATATGTTTAACCATTGAGCCGGTACATCTGACCGGGCATAGCATTGATTTTTCCATCCATTTCCAGTTCAAATAACAAACCGGTTATTTCCTGTACAGGTCTGGCTAACATCACTACTAACTGGTTAATATGTAGAGGTCCTTCTTTTAAAAGGGAGAGTAATTGTGACAACTCTTCCCGCTCTTCCTCAAATAAGATCGTTTTTTGAACCGGAGTTTTAGAATTTTCATTTGTATTCCATCCCATAGCCTGTAAAAAATCGCTTCCATTGGTGATCAGTCCAGCTTTATTTTCTTTTATTAGTTTGTTGCATCCTGCTGAATGAAGGTCATTTACCCTGCCGGGAAAGGCAAATACTTCCCGTCCATATGAAAATGCCAGATCCGCAGTGATCAAAGATCCCCCCTTTTCGGCAGATTCAATTACAAGGGTGGCATCTGCCAGCCCTGCAACGATACGGTTGCGCATAACAAAGTTTTGCCGGTCGGGATTGGTCTGGCTTGGAAAATCAGTAAGTAAGCCTCCATTGTCCAACATTTGGATAGCTGTTTCCCGGTGAGTATAAGGATAAATCCGGTCTAATCCGTGGGCTAATATCCCAATTGTAGGAAGTTTGTTTTTAATTGCACTCCGGTGTGCATGAATATCGATTCCATAAGCCAGTCCGCTAATGATCAGCAGTTGTGGATCGGCTGTTGCCATTTCTTCTATAAATTTGTCCAGGATATCTTTTCCATAAACAGAGGCTTTCCGGGTACCAACAATACTAAGAATATGAGGAGCATTCAGATCAAAATTTCCTTTTCCGTATAAAATCAGTGGTGCATCCGGACACTCCTGTAAGCGATACGGATAGTTTTCATCCGTAATGAAGGTATAGCTGATTTTATTTTTTTCGATGAAAAGCAATTCTTTTTCAGCTCTTGCTAATACCTCTGTTTTCTTTATCTCAGCTGCAATGTGATTGCCAATGCCCGGCACTTTTTCAAGAATGTGCTTTTTCTCCTTAAAAATGGCTTCGGCACTTCCAAAAAATTGCAGCAGGTTCCGGCCGAGTATAGTTCCTACTCCGTTAATCATAGTTAAAGCAATTGGGTAAATCTGTGGGTCTCTCATCTATTCTTTCTTTATTTGATTTAATATAGAATCAAAATATTCTCCCCGGGTAAGTTTTCCATCTTCTACAACCACAATTTCTACTCTTCCCCGGGCAGCCAGTTTGTTATCCGGACAGCGTAGAATATCCTGGTCAAAAATCAACTTCGGTCCCTCTTTCTTTACATTTAAGCAGGAAATAAATGTATCCCCACTTCGTAAAGAATTTTTGAATTGTATATCTACCCGTGAGACAAACGCATCTACTCCTTTTGCATGCATAGCACCGAAATTCTCTCCCAGCGACTCCAGGAATTCGTGTCGTGTATGTTCCATATACCGCTGGTAATTCGAGTTATTTACTACGCCCTGCAGATCACATTCATAATCTCTCACTTTAATAGTTAATTCAAATATATACTTTTTCATTATTTCAGGTCTTTTGAAGTATCCGGTACAAGTTTATATAATTTATCTGACGGACGTATCTTTTTTTCTGTTTTTATAGAAAAACGTTCTCCTTTTACTGTTTTTTGAACAGGCTCCAGGTTTACACGCATCTCTTTTATTGTATCTAATATTACACCGGTTGTAGGTCCTGTAATAAGAATCTCATCTCCGACTTCCAGCGTTTGGGCTTCCATTTCAAATTCCGCAACTCCAAGGCCGCTAAAATATTTGATCCCTTTTGCGACATATACCTTTTTTCTGGTAGCTTCCGAACCATACCGGCAGCTCCATTCTCCCAATCGTTGACCTAAATAGTATCCATCCCAAAAACCTCTGTTAAATACAGTTTTAAGTTGTTGATCCCATTCATGTATTTTCTCTTCGGAGAAACTGCCTTCACAATAAGCTTCAATGGCTTCTTTATAGCATTTGGTAACCATATATACATATTCAGGTCCTCTTGCCCGTCCTTCAATTTTGAATACCCGGACGCCCGCATCCATCATCTTATTCATAAAATGGATTGTTTTCAGGTCTTTGGGCGACATGATATATTGGTTTTCAATATCCAGTTTGATATTGCTGTCTTTATCTTTTACCTGATATCCTCTTCTGCATATCTGCATGCAGGCTCCTCTGTTTGCAGAGTAATTCATTTCATGCAGACTTAAATAACATTTGCCCGAAACAGCCATACATAGTGCTCCATGACAGAACATCTCTATGCGGATCAATTTTCCTTTAGGACCGCATATCTGGTTCTCTTCGATTTCTCTGTAAATAGCATAGACCTGTTCCAGATTCAGTTCACGGGCCAGTACGACTACATCTGCAAAGTTCGCATAGAATCGAAGAGCCTCTATATTGGTAATGTTTAATTGAGTAGATAAGTGAATTTCCAAACCAATGCTGTAAGCATATTGCATAGCAGCCACATCTGCTGCGATAATAGCTGATACCTCCGCTTCTTTTGCTGCATCAAGAATAGTTCTCATCAAGGGCATATCCTCCTGATACAGGATAGTATTTACGGTAAGATAACTTTTAACGGAATGCTCATTACAGATTCCAACAATTTTGCGGAGATCGTCTGTTGTGAAGTTACTGGAGGAGCGGGACCGCATATTGAGTCCTTCCACACCAAAATAGATAGAACCGGCTCCAGCCTGTATAGCAGCCATTAATGACTCATAGGAGCCAACAGGAGCCATAATCTCAAATTCTGTTATATTCGTATTTTTCATATTTGTCTTATTCTGCTGCAAAGATAACCTATATTCTTGTATTTTTAAGCTTTAGCGGGGCTTCCTCTTCTTTTGAATAGAATAGTCCGGTGAAATCGTTATTTTATTTTGTGAGTATACTGAGGAATGCTTTATTATTGTCTGGTTATAAGTTAGATATGCAATGGCTCAGGGATGATTAAATGAAATAACGAATTAAACGGAAGTTTTTCCGAATCTGATTCTATAATATTCTATTGTAGAGTAATTAATGTACCTTTGTGGTTTTGTTATAGAAAATATGAAAATAGGAACTATAGATTTAGGAGAGCGCCCTGTGGTATTGGCCCCTATGGAGGATGTAACCGATATCTCTTTTCGGTTGATGTGCAAAAAATTCGGAGCAGATATGGTATATACTGAATTTGTCTCCAGTGACGCTTTAATACGGCATGTGAATAAAACCGAACAAAAGCTGATCGTTTCGGAGGAAGAGCGTCCTGTTGCCATACAGATTTATGGAAAAGATATACATGCAATGACTCAGGCCGCACGTATTTGCGAAGCGGCAAAGCCGGATATTCTGGACATCAATTTTGGTTGTCCGGTTAAAAGAGTTGCCGGAAAAGGAGCCGGAGCAGGTATGTTGAAAAATATACCTTTGATGCTGGAAATTACCAGAGCTGTTGTAGAGGCAGTTAATATTCCGGTAACTGTAAAAACCCGTCTGGGATGGGATCATGACAGCCGGATCATTGTTGATTTAGCCGAGCAGTTACAGGATTGTGGAATTGCTGCTTTGTCTATTCATGGCAGAACCCGTAGCCAGATGTATACAGGTGAGGCAGACTGGACATTGATTGGAAAAGTAAAAGAGAATCCCAGAATGACGATCCCTGTTATTGGAAATGGCGATATCACCTCGGCAGACATGTGCCAGACATATTTTGAACGATATGGTGTGGACGGGATCATGGTTGGTAGAGGTAGTATTGGAAGACCCTGGATCTTTGAGGAGATAAAGCATTATCAGAAGACGGGTGAAGTTTTACCAAAATATCCATTTGAGTGGTATCTGGATATACTCAAAAAACAGGTATTGCAAAGTGTAATAAGACTGGATGAGCGGAGAGGGATTCTTCATATAAGGCGACATCTGGCAGCGACACCAATTTTTAAAGGTATTCCTGATTTCAAAACAGTCCGGATTGCTATGTTACGGGCTGAAAGTGTTGTGGAACTCTTTGAAATACTTGATTCTATCCCTTTTCGATTTGCAATAAAATGACCCATATATGATATCGTTTGTGT
>JAJQES010000042.1 GCA_021201565.1 Tannerellaceae bacterium | reverse complement strand
AATATATTTTGGCGCAAAAGTACATATTAATTTTATGTTTTAGAACAGAGATGTCAAATAATTACGGAAAAAATTCCATAATTTTTTACATCCTGTTTTTACTCTCCGCCCATCCCGGTAAAATGTCAATAATATTTACTATTTTTGAAAAAGAACTACAACTTAAACGGTAATATGAAAACGACAACTCTTGTGATCCTGTTCCTGGGATTCTTCCTCCCGTTAGCCGGACAACCGGTGTATGAAACCAGAATTCGCGACCGGAATGTACTATCCCTTCAGGTAACGAATAGTAACCCACTGTTACACACCCCGGTGTATACTTTGCATACAGGTCAGTTCATAGAAATAGCCTTTGATCTCCGGGGACATCAGTCTACTGTCTATTCCTATACATTCATCCATTGCAATGCAGACTGGCAAGCCTCCCGGTTACTACCATTTGAATATCTGGAAGGATTTGTCGAACCGCAATTACAACCGGTGGGGTATTCCCGCAATACGCTTGTTCCCTATACCCACTATCGCATCCGGGTGCCGGATGAGCAGATACAGATAAAACAGTCCGGTAATTATGTGGTTATAATCAGTGAAGAAGCAGATCCAGGCTCAGTATTACTGACCGCCTGTTTTTCTGTCGTAGACCCCCTGCTACAAATCCAGGGAGAAATTACCGGCAATCAGCGGCCGGATACCGGTCCGACCCGGCAACAACTCTCCTTTTCCCTCCGGACAAATGATCACCACATAACCGATCCGGAAAATGAACTCTGTTTTTCCATACAACAAAATAGTTCAATCTTTTGTAACACCCTCTCTTTGTCTCCCTCTTCCGTTTCGTCCCGCGGGATTCATTATGACAGAAATCCGCATCTGGTGTTTGAAGCAGGCAATGAATACCGGAAAGTCGAATTTTTAGGCAGCACCTTTCCTGGTACCCACGTAAGAAAAATAGAAAAAGACCATTCCGGGTTCAGAATTGTCATGCAAACAGACGACATGCAGGCCAGCCGTCCCTATGTCTTTACAACCGATCAGAATGGTTTTTACCGCACCGGATGTGCAGTGTGTGAGGACCCGGCACTGGAAGCAGATTATTACCGGGTTTGTTTTTCATTGGCCAGTGAAAACCTGTTGCCGGAAGAGGTGTGGCTGGATGGAGATTTTATCCGTCCGTTACCGGATAAGCCTCAACCAATGAAATACGATCCGGATAAAAAACAGTATGAGCAGGAAATCCTTTTAAAAGGCGGTAGCTACAATTACCGCTACCTGGCCGGAGAAACAAAAAGCCCCTCCCACACAGAAGGCAGTTACCACCAAACAGAAAATGAATATCACCTGTATATCTATTACCGTGCGCCCGGTGCCGGATACGACCGCCTGGCCGGTTATACGGTCTTACGAAACCGGTAGTCCCGGGAAAATAGTTTCTTTTTAAATTTTGGTCAGAGGGGACTTGGTCAGAGGGGATCTCCAGATCCCCGACTAACGAATATAAGGATCTCCCGATCCGGAATTCCATCTGATCCCTGAAAGCTATACAAACAGGTAGTTTATCAATCGGATCTCAGATCCTCATACTCATGCAGTCGGGGATCTGGAGATCCCCTCCGACCAGGAGTCGTACGACCGCCTGGCCGGTTTTACGGTTTTACGAAACCGGTAGTCCCGGGAAAATAGTTTCTTTTTAAATTTTGATCAGAAGGGACTTGGTCAGAGGGGATCTCCCGATCCGGAATTCCATCTGATCCCTGAAAGCTATCCAAGCAGACAGTTTATCAATCGGATCTCAGATCCTCATACTCATGCAGTCGGGGATCTGGAGATCCCCTCCGACCAGGAGTCGTACGACCGCCTGGCCGGTTTTACGGTTTTACGAAACCGGTAATCCCGGGAAAATAGTTTTTTCTTAAAATATGGATTCTTTCCGGTTCTCCCCTCTATTATAAAAAAGAACACCTAAATTTTGTGAGTATGAGAAAGAATACCTTTATCCTGATTTTGCTGGTTGTTGTCTTTTCCTGTAAAAGCAAAACCACCCATCAGACAACCAACCCTCAAATTATAGAGTATATGACAAGTATGCCGGCCATTGAACCGTTAGTAACCGTATCCCGTTTAAACGAAAACGAAAGTGCTATTCAACTAAAACAGGTAAAAACAGATATTACCATCGCAGGCCCTGTCGCTGTCACCACCTGGGAGTTTATTTTTCACAATCCCAATGAGCGGACATTGGAGGGCGAATTCAATTTCCCTTTACCGGAAGGAAGCGTCATCTCCCGTTTTGCTCTTGATATCGATGGGAAACTACGGGAAGGAGTTACAATCGAAAAAGCCAAAGGCCGCCAGGTCTTTGAAAATGTGATCCGCCAGCAGATAGACCCCGCATTACTGGAGCAAACCGAAGGGAACAATTTCCGGGCCCGGATTTATCCTCTTCCTCCCAAAGGCGAACGCCGTATTCTCATTGCTTATGAAAGCAAACTCGTGACAGAAAAAGATCAGTTCTATTATTGCCTGCCTTTTGGATATAAAGATACACTGGACCACTTTGATCTATCCGTGAGCGTGGTGCGTCCCGGAAACAAACCACAGATCCTGGAAACACCTTTTCAACCCCTTACTTTTCAGGAAGAAAAAGGAGACTATACATGCTCCCGGAATCAATCGTCCGTTTTACCGGAAGGCAATTTGCTGGTAGCCGTACCCTTTAACACAGAAGGACTTACTTTCATTGAACAGGGACTAAAAACAGATTACATGTTCTTTTACACCTATCTGCAACCCCAGACAGCTCCCCGCCTGCGGGAAAACCCCACCAGTATAGACATCTATTGGGATTGTTCCTTATCCATGGAAGCAACCGGCCGGGAGAAAGAAGCCCGGTTGCTGGACCGGTATTTTAAAGAGACCGGACAGGTAACAGTCAACCTGCATCTGGTAAATTGTGTCCAAACGCAAACAGAACAGTTTTTTGTTCAAAATGGGGATTGGAGTGACCTGGAAACCCGCCTCCGGCAGGTGGTCTATGATGGAGCCACCTGGTTGGGCAATATAGATGTAGGAAAACAGCAAACGGATCTGGTCCTGCTGTTTACAGATGGGATCAGTACCATAGGTGACGGACGGCCCCACACGGGAACCACGCCGGTCTATTGTGTAACTTCCGCTATAGGTGCCGATCATTCCTGGTTGAAATCGATCTCCGCCTCTACCGGAGCCACAGCTATCAATCTGTCCCAGGTATCTGTAGAAGAGGCGGTCCGGCAGCTCACACACGAACCTTACCGGTTGATTTCGGCTGATTATAGCCCGGATGAGATCACATCTTTAACCTATCTGCCGGATTTTATATCCGGAAATTCCGGTATAGGAATCAGCGGACAACTGATAAGTGACCAGGCCGTTTTACAGTTGGCATTCGGATATGGAAATGAGATCCGGGAACGCTTCTCTATCCGGATAAATAAACAGGACCAGCGGGAGACCCGGGGAATAGCCGAACGGATCTGGGCCACTACCCGGTTAGCCGTGCTGGATATGAATTACAACGAGAACAAAGAAGAGATCAGCTGGTTAGCCAGGCAATATAACCTGATTACCCGCAATACTTCCATGATTGTACTCGACAGAGTAGAAGATTATGTGCAGTATGACATCACCCCTCCCCGGGAACTCCTCAAAGAGTACCAGGCAATAAAAGACAGGATGTGGAGAGCCAAAACAGACCGACAGAAGTCTCATACAGACTATGTGGTACGTTTGTTCAACGAACGCAAAAAGTGGTGGCGGAATGGCGAGCAACACACCACAACTGTTTTTCCCTTTACCTGGGTAGAGGATATAGTATGGATGGATAGTTACCCTACCCTCTCCGGACAGGATGCGTTTGATGAAATGGAGAGTCCGCTCCCTCTTTCTCCTCCTGAGCTAATAGAAGAATTAAACGTGGTGGAGGATGACATAGCAGAAGACCATGTATTTTACTTTATGGAGGATGCTGCCATGCCGGAAAGAAGTTCTGCCAGTCCGTCTAAACCGGCAGAGAAAAAACAACCCTCTTATGTTCATCTTTATCCGGCTTCCGGTTTACGTGCCTCTATCCGTCTGGAAAAAAGGGAAACCCATGAAAACTATATGCGTCCTTTCCATAAAGCGACAAAAGAAAATTATTACAACGTCTATCTTGAACAAAGGAAAGAATATGGGGAGAATCCCATGTTTTATACCGATATAGCCTCTTTCTTCCGTCAAAAAGGACTCAAAGAAGAAGCCTTCCTGATTCTTTCAAATCTGGCTGAACTGGAATTGGAGAGTCACAAACTACTCCGGGGAGTGGGACACTACTTCCTGCAATGGGGTTACACGGATTTCGCTGTGTTTATCTTTGAGAAAGTAAAAGAATTGCGTCCGGACGAAGCCCAATCCTTCCGGGACCTGGCACATGCCTATGCACAAAAACAACAGTATCAGGAAGCAGTGGATCACCTGCACACAATTACCACTCAGCCCTGGGACGAACGTTTCCCGGAAATCGAAGTAATCGCTGTTACAGAAATGAATGAAATCATTGCCCGCGCCCGGCGTGAAGGAAAAGCAGTAGAGACCGGCCACATAGATGCCCGGTTAATTGAACATTTACCGGTAGATATCCGGGTGGTGATCGGTTGGAATACCGACAACTCCGATATTGACCTGTGGGTCACTGACCCGTTAGGCGAAGTGTGTAACTACTCCAATCGCTTTACAAGAATCCGGGGAGCAATGTCCCGTGATTTCACCCAGGGATTCGGACCGGAAGAGTTCATGGTAAAACAGGCCATCAAAGGAGACTATAAGATCCAGGCCGATTATTATGGAACCAGGGAACAAATCCTGAAAGAACCCATTCTGATCTATATGGACATCTACACCCGTTACGGACAGAAAGGAGAACAGAAACAATCCCTGATCTTCCGCCTGTCTCACGAAAAAGAAGTCCTGACCCTTGGCACAATCACCATTTCAGATTGAAATGTAAACGGAAATTACTCCGGTACCCAGATACAGTCTTTTTCTTCCGGGCCATCTGTGCCCGGGAGATAAAAGAGCAGCCCCTCTCCTGCCTTCTCTTTCCAGTGATTCAGGATAGGATCAATAAAACGCCAGCTGGCTTCGAGGGCATCACTCCGGGGATATAAAGTCGCATCCCCGTTCATCGCGTCCAGCAACAGGCGCACATAGGCGTCCGGCAAAGAAACATGTGACAACGAATCATACCGGAAATCCATACTGACCCGTTCCACCCTGAAACCCGCTCCCGGCACTTTCAGGCCAAAACGCAGGGAAATCCCTTCATCCGGCTGAATCCGGATCACCAGCTGGTTACAGGAACCGCCAGCACACTGTCCGTCAAACAGGATATGGGGAGTCGATTTAAAATTAATATAAATCTCCGATAACTTTTTAGACATTTTCTTTCCCGTATACAGATAGAAAGGAACATCAGACCAACGCGTATTATCAATAAATAACTTCATCCCTACCCAGGTTTCCATCACCGAATCCGGTGCCACATCCGCTTCCTGCCGGTACCCTTCATACTGGGCCCGTACTACCTGCCGGTCAATTTGTGTACCGGTCACCGGACGTAAGGAGGTAAACACCTTATGAATCTCGTTCCGCATCAGTTCCGGATCAAACGAAGGAGGCGGTTCCATAGCAACGAACGCCATCAGTTCCATCAAATGATTCTGGATCATATCCCGGAGGGCTCCCGTACTTTCATAGTATTTCCCCCGCAGCTCCACGCCTAACTCTTCATACGCTACAATCTCAATCGAGTCAATGTAATGGCGGTGCCACAAGGGTTCAAAAATCCCGTTCGAGAAACGCAATACCAATATGTTCTGAACCGTTTCTTTACCCAGGTAATGGTCAATACGGAAAATGTCATTCTCCGGGAAAATAGCCCGCAACTCCGCGTTCAGTGCCTCTGCCGAATGTAAATCCGTACCAAAAGGTTTTTCCACAATGATCCGGCGCCATCCGTCTGAAGTGATTGGTTGGTTCAGGCCGTTAGCCAGCAGGAACGAAGGAATGATATGATACATTACCGGAGGAGTTGCCAGGTAAAAGATCACCTTATCCGGCAACGAAAAGGCCGTTTGGAGTTCCCCGATCCGTTCTTTTAACCGGAGATAATCAGTTGATAAATAGGTATCTATTGCCTGGTAATGAAGTAACCCTAAAAAAGCGTCCGTATTTTCCTGTTTGCCTTTCAGCTCTTCCAGGTGGCCCCGTTGCTCCTCCCGGAAACCGGTGTCATCATACGTGGTACGGGAAGTACCCAATACCTGGAAACGTTCCGGTAACAAGTCCCGTGTGTACATATCATACAGGGCCGGAATCAGTTTCCGAAAAGTCAGGTCGCCCGAAGCCCCGAATATAACCAATAACTGGTCGTCTGGTTTTTTTGTACTCATGCCGTCAGTTTAAGCAGTATATACCCCCGAAGTCGTGTCCCCTCCCACACCTGTCCAGTCAGTATGGAAAAAGATACCCGGGTCCCGGTCAATCCGTTCATACGTATGGGCCCCGAAATAATCCCGTTGCGCCTGGATCAGGTTCGCCGGCGAATGGAGGGTACGCAGGCCGTCCAGATAGGTCAGCGCCGCACACATCGCAGGGACCGGCACACCGCTCAGGATCGCTTCCGATACGATCTTGCGCCACGCCGGAAGGGATGATTGGATTTTGCCGGAAAAGAACGTATCAAACAACAGGTTCTTCAGGTCCGGTACTGCCTCGTAGGCCTTCGTGATCTTTTGCAGGAAAACCGACCGGATGATACAACCATTCCGCCAGATCCGGGCAATCGAACCCAAATCCAGGTCCCAGTCATACTGCACAGACGCCCGTTTAAGTAATGAAAAGCCCTGTGCGTAGGAAACAATCTTGGCAGCATACAAAGCCTCCTGTAAATCCTCCGTCCGGATGTGGCTATCCGTATGCGCGTGTGAACCATACCGTTGAGCCGCTTCGGTACGTTCGTCTACCATAGCCGACAATAACCGCGCATATACCGCTTCAGTAATCAGGGAAAGCGGATCATCTTCATCCAGCGCGGCGATAGCCGCCCATTTACCCGTTCCTTTCTGGCCGGCCACATCCCGGATCTTATCCAGCAGATAAGTGCCATCCACGTCTTTAAACCGCAGGATGTTTGCCGTGATACCGATCAGGTAACTATTCAGTTCCCCCCGGTCCCATGCCTCAAATAGTTCAGCCATCTCTTCGTTCCTCATCTGTTTCCGGTTTTTCAGCAGCGAATAGGTTTCCGCTATCAGCTGCATATCCCCGTATTCAATTCCGTTATGCACCGTTTTTACAAAATGGCCGGCGCCCCCTCTCCCGATCCATTCGCAGCACGGAGAACCATCCTCCAGTTTCGCCGCGATGGCCTGAAAAACAGGACGGACCAGCGGCCAGGCTTCCGGCGAGCCGCCCGGCATTAACGACGGACCCTCCAAAGCCCCCAGTTCCCCGCCGGAAACCCCCATACCGATAAAATAAAGATCCCTGGCTGCCAGCTCTTTCACCCGGCGGGCCGTATCATGAAAATCCGAATTCCCTCCGTCAATGATCACATCACCCGGCGACAACAACGGCACTAATTCTCCGATCACATCATCCACCGGTGTACCCGCTTTGATCATCATCATCACCCGGCGGGGACGCGCCAGTGAACTGACCAGCTCAGTCAGCGAAGTGGTCCCGAAAAAGTTTTTACCCTTTCCCCTGCCGGAGATAAACCGTTCCACAACCAACTCCTCTCCGGCAGCCGGACGGTTATAAACAGTGACCCGGAACCCCCGGCTTTCCATATTCAGCGCCAGGTTCTCACCCATAACGGCCAGGCCGATCAATCCTATATCTGATAATTGCATGGTGTATATAGTATAAATATCACTAATGAGGTGATAGAAATTATCTTTTACCACAAACAATTCATCTGGCGGATTAGTTTTATCTTTGTATTTTGAAAAGCAGACACCCAGAATGGAAACATTGTTTCAGACAGATACATTAGTCTTTCGGCCGATCACATTAGCAGACAAAGAATTAATTACATCATTTACCTATCACAGTGAATATCAGAACTGTGACTTTGCATTTGCGAATATGTGCAGCTGGCGGTTTTTGTATAATAGTGAATTCGCGGTAAAAGACGATTTCCTTTTTATCCGGTTCTTTACCGACCAGGGAAGCCATCCCGTTTATATGTGCCCGGTAGGAAAAGGAAGGGCTGATATCCGCCATGCCATCCGCCTGTTAGAACAGGAGGCCGTTTCGCATGACCATAAATTATGGATCCTGGGCATAACCAACCGGGGGAAAGAGGAGTTTGAGGCCGCTTTTCCTGACGGGTTTAAGTTTCTTCCCGAACGGGATTATTTCGATTATATCTATTTACGTGAAGACCTGGTCGGCCTAACCGGAAAGAAATACCAGCCCAAGCGCAACCATATTAATAAATTCAAAAAAAACTATTCCTATACCTATCTGTCCATCACACCGGAACTGGTCCCCCATTGTCTCGAACTCGAGCATACCTGGTATAAAGCCAACCATACCGAAGAAGATGAAGAAGACCTGAGCCACGAACGGCGTTCCCTGACCTACGCCCTGACCCATTTTGAAGAGCTGGGACTTACCGGAGGGGCCTTGTGTGTAGAAAATGAAATCGTAGCCTTTTCATTTGGTTCCCCGATTAACTACAATACCTTTGGCATCCATGTCGAAAAAGCCGACATACGGTTTGACGGAGCCTATAGCATGATCAACCGCGAGTTTGCCGCCCGGCTGCCTGAACAATATATCTACCTCAACCGCGAGGAAGACCTCGGTATCCCCGGCCTGCGGCAAGCCAAACAATCCTACCAACCCCTCCTCCTACTGGAAAAATACACAGCCATTAAGAAATAAACAGTTTCCCACAGTCATATCCTTCCTGGTAGAGTTCATCAATATAATCCAGGACCTCATTGTAACGGCGGTATCTCAGTTTCAGTTCCTCCCGGATGGCCGGAAACTCTTTATAGATAAATCCCGGCAGGTAAAAATT
>JAJQES010000158.1 GCA_021201565.1 Tannerellaceae bacterium | reverse complement strand
GGACCCTCTGATTAACAGTCAGATGCTCTAACCAACTGAGCTAAGGAAGAATCATTTCATTTGCAACCCCTTTCGGAAATTGCTTTGCAAAAGTAGAGACTATTTTCTAAATATGCAATATCTTTGCGCAAAAATTTTACCAAAGATGGCAATATTAGGAGTAGGGAATGCGTTGGTGGATATTCTGCTAAAGCTTGAAAGCGACCAAACATTACAGGAAATCGGTATCACCAAAGGAGCAATGGATATGATTAATGTCCAACAAATGAATATTATACAGACACAACAACAACATCTGGAAAGAAGTCAATCCCCCGGAGGATCCGTCTGTAATACGATTCGTGCAATTTCTGCTTTAGGAGGGACTTCCGGCTTCATTGGGAAAATAGGACATGACTCTTTTGGTACATTTTATGAAAACCAAATCCGGCAGGCAGGCGCCACTCCCTACCTGGCCAGGGAAGGAGAGATTACGGGCGTCTCTACCGTACTGATCTCACCGGATGGTGAACGTACCATGGCGACTTTTTTAGGACCGGCCCCCACCCTGGCCTCCGCGGATATTCTTCCGGAAATCCTGGCCAGGTATGAGTATATATATGTAGAAGGATATCTATTGGTAAATGAAGAGTTAATCAGAGGAACCCTGAAAAAAGCAAAAGAGGCTGGGTTAAAGATAGTATTGGATCTGGCCAACTTTAACATTGTGAACAGTTTCCGTGACCTACTCCATGATATTATTCCCAACTATGTAGACATTCTCCTTTCCAATGAACCGGAAGCAGAAGCCTTTACAGGACTTCCTGCTTCTGAAGCCATCTATACCATTATGTCTATGGTAGATATCTCCGTGATCACCTTAGGGAAAGAGGGGGCAATGATCGGCCAGAAAGGGGAAATAGTACAGGTTGCTGCAGAAGGAGGAAAACCAGTCGACACGACCGGAGCCGGTGACAACTTCGCGGCCGGATTTTTGTTTGGACAATCCAGACAGGCCACTCTTGAACAATCTGCACGTATAGGTTCCTTACTGGCTGGGTATGTTATCGCCGGAATAGGTCCTCAGATCTCCTCTGTTTACTGGGAACAAATAAAGTTAAAAGTAAAAAAGATATTGGGGTAATCGCCATTCTTTTATTTACATTTACATAATAATTTAACAACAGGACTTAATATGTATAAGAATTCTCATTTTAAAGCTATTATAGGACTATTTGCTATTCTCTTATCCTTTACCAACTCACAAAATATATATGCCCAGGAAGATAACCGGTTTGAGATCAGCAAAAACCTGGATATCTATAATGCCATTATCAAAGAGCTGGAGATGTTCTATGTGGACAGCCTGGATATAGAAAAGACAGTACGGACCAGTATTGATGCTATGCTCAGAACCTTAGATCCTTATACAGAATATTATCCGGAACAAAATGTGGAAGATCTTAAATTCCTCTCTACCGGGGAATATGGGGGAGTCGGGGCAATGATTCGGAAAACCGATGAAGGAGTAGTCATTACAGAGCCTTTTGAAGGAATGCCCGCACAGATGGGAGGATTAAAAGCCGGGGATATTATCCTGGCGATTGACACCTTCAATGTGGAAAAGTCACCGGATAGCCGTGTATCGGAACTATTGAAAGGAGTTCCCAATACGAAGCTGACCGTAAAAGTTAAACGTCCGGGTGAACCCAAACCATTGACATTCAATCTTGTCAGAAAACAGGTTGTAGTTGCTCCGGTCACCTGGTATGGAGTACGGGGAGACGGAACCGGCTATATTTACCTGAAATCCTTCACAGATAAGAGTACCCAGGAAGTAAAAGCCGCTTTCAATGACCTGAAAAATAACCATCAGATCACCTCCCTGGTCCTGGATTTGCGGAACAACGGAGGAGGATTGATTGAAAGTGCGATACAAATCGTAAATATGTTTGTACCCAAAGGGGAAGAGGTAGTAACCACCCGGGGCAAATTAAAGCAATGGGACCGGACCTACCGGACAACCAGCGAACCGTTGGATACCGTCATGCCGTTAGCCATATTGATCAATAACGAATCAGCATCTGCCTCCGAAATCGTAGCCGGAGCCTTACAGGATATGGACCGTGCTGTGATCATTGGCCAGCGTTCCTATGGGAAAGGGTTAGTCCAGGCTCCACGCGAATTGCCTTACAACAGTAATTTAAAAGTTACCATCAGTAAATATTACATCCCCAGTGGAAGATGTATCCAACAAATTGATTATTCACACCGGAATGCAGAAGGGAAAGCAGTTGCTATACCCGATAGCCTGACCAATGTATTCTATACAACCAACGGCCGGCCTGTCAGGGATGGAGGAGGAATCCGTCCTGATTTTGAATTGGAAGAGAAAGAGATGCCGACATTACTTTATTATATAATGGTGGATCCTATTACGTTTGATTTTGTTACAGAATGGACTCTGAAACACCCAACGATTCCACCAGCCGGACAGTTTGATGTGACGGATGAAGACTTTGAAGCATTTAAAGCATACGCAAAAGAAAAAAACTTCACCTATGACCGGCAAAGTGAACGCGCATTTAATAATCTTAAAGAGATCGCACAGTTTGAAGGATTCCTGGAAGGAGACACCATTTTCCTGAAAGAACTCGAAGCGAAACTGCAACCTGATATTGATAAAGATTTCGACCGGTTCAAACAGGATATCAAAGATGTACTGGGTGCGGAGATCGTTAAAAGATACTACTACCAGAAAGGGGAATTGCTCTATACGCTAAAACAGGATCCTACATTGGAAAAAGCATTAGAGGTACTGAGTAATCCGGTATTGATTGAGGAAACCCTGAATCCTCCGTTGCAGACAGAAAATACAGCGGAGGCTATTCCTTAAACTTAATATGAAGCATGACCAGTTCCGAACGGGTGCCTACCCTATAGGGAGGGCCTGCGACCCCAATGCCGGACGATACATAAAACTGGCTTTTTCCTTTACGTCCATACCCGTAAGGAATCTCATAAATAAAATGCATTAACCACGGATAGGGCCACAACTGTCCGTAATGCGTATGTCCATGTAACCCAAGGTCAATTTCCTGCATAATCATTTCGGAAATATTCCAGGGTTGATGATCCAATACGATGACAGGTTTATTCCGGTCTATCCCGCGCAGTAAAACGGACAGGCTTTTCCGTTTTTTGTTGACCAGATCGTCCCGGCCGACCAGATAAAATGACGAATCAGGCATCACGACCGAATCAACCAGCAAAGTTGCTCCTGTTTTTTGAAACCAACGGTATTTAGCGTATCTATTCGCCCGGTATTCATGGTTACCGTTTACCATATACACGCCAAGAGGGGCTTCCAGACGCTGCAAATCTTCTTCAATAAAATCCCTCTCTGCATAGCGGGACTCATAGTCAAGGATATCCCCTACCATAACAACTAAATCCGGCTGCTGTTGATTAGAAAGTTCAACATACCGCTGAACCATTTTTTTACCTATTACCTCTCCGATATGCAAATCGGACATCATCGCAATGGTCAGGCTGTCGCGTTGGCTCTCGCCTTTTGGTATTTCCAGATAGACATGCCGGACAACCGGATACGTTACATTCCGGTAAGCTTTCACCATCAATAGAGGAATGGCAAATAAAAATAAAAAAAAGAAGGTGAGTTTCACATTCTCCCAATTCCGGGTAAATACAGCCGGAAACCATTTCCAAAGACGGTTCGTAAACCTCAAAAAGTCAAGAAAAAGCAATCCCATGGTAATATACAAGGAAGCAATATACCATGTATTACAGATATACATGAGGGTTATCATCCATGTATCCGGCAGATGTTTACGAAACAAATACCCGGTAAAAAAAAGCAGAAGTTCAAGGATAAAAAACAGAATGACCGGAATTCGCCAGCTTTTTTTCGCAGGAATAGCCTGCCAGGTACGCCAGAAAATATATGGAGTCAGGATCAGTTGTCCAAAGATAGACTGTAAAAATACCCTCATATCTTATTCTTTAAAACTGATCTCAAAAACAACCATTTCACTTTGGGTACCAATCCGGAACGGAGGACCCCACAAAGAAAGGCCGGAAGAGACATAAAACTGGCTGTTCCCTTTCTGCTTGTATCCATAACTTACTTCAAAGATCCGGTCAGTCAACCAGTTCATAGGCCATATTTGTCCCCGGTGTGTATGTCCGCTAAATTGCAGATCTACTCCGGCTTCTACTGATTCCTCCAGATTATAGGGTTGATGATCCAGGAGAATCACCGGATTATCCGGATCTACCCGGCTCATCAGGCTTTGCAGAGAAGAACGGTCCGGATTGGCTTTATCGTCCCGGCCTATAATTTGCACATTTCCCGGCAGCATAACAACCGAATCTTTCAGGAAAGAGATAGGTGTAGTTCTCAGAAAATCCTCTACTTCATTGATTCCACTGATATATTCATGGTTTCCGGGAACCATATAAATTCCTAACGGAGCCGATAACCGGGATAATTCTTCATCCATACGCTGGAAACGAACCGGTGCGACACTATTATCAATCAAATCTCCCGCGATAACGATCAGATCCGGCTGCTCTTTCATAATCATCTCCACATATTTCCCCAACTGTTGTTTATTAGTTGCATATCCTAAATGGACATCACTGATTCCTACCACTTTAAGCGGTTGATAACCGGTGGATGATTTGTTAATAACGATGTTGACAACTTTCCTGTCCGGGTGCCGGTAGTGGTAAAATCCATAAAAAAGTAGTAAAGTGGTAACCCCTAAAGCGATCTGGAAACCGTACGGGACAGTCCACCCAAACAGCCGCACTACATCCTGTAACAACAGCTGAATCACCATATACAGGATAAATACCAGCCACCCGGTTCCGACATATTGTAATAGTTGTCCCACCCAGGGCGGCTGTTGCAGGTCCCGGAAAAGAAAAACCCCAACAAAAGCCAGAAAAGCCAACCAGTAAAGGCTACCCAATAGGATTGCGGCTGGAAGCGGTAAAGAGGAAAAAGCATGCATGCCTTTAACAAAGACATAGATATTTCCTCCCAGATAAACGGATAATACAAGAATGAAAATAAAAGGCATGGAAGTAATATTTTCGGCAAATATAAGGAAGTCCGGAAGATTGGACAAATATCACTCTCTATCTATTTGGTTAAAAATACTATAGAGAGTGATATTTATTCCTGTCAATTCGTACGATTCGTACGGCTGGTACTACGGTTGGTATCCGAAGAGGAATTTTGATTACTACTGCTGGAATTCCTGTCTGTAGTGGGACGCGTAGGACGGGTAGTTGTATTGTTATTATCATTGGGACGATTCGTTGCCGGCGGACGGTTTACTGCCGGCGGACGGTTCTGGTAACCGGGACGATTGTAATTAGGACGATATACTCCACCCGGATAGGCATACAACGGACGGCCGTATGGTGGGAAAGTCACAGGAGGATAAAGCGAAGGTACATATTGTACATCCTCATACAAATATTCATATCCTGTCAGATAATCATCCCAAAATTCCAGGGCATAGATTTCCCCCCGGGAAGTCCGGTATTCCAGTACCTCCTGATAACCATCGTGGCTCTCATTTACAGCCAGAATACGATCAGGTAAACCGGCGACCCGTTCGACTTCCGCCTTACTCATTCCTGTTGTCAGCCTGTTAAGATCCAGCGAACGGGAAGTTCCACAGGAGAACAGGAATACAGACAATATCAATAAACAAAAAACTTGTTTCATACACTCTTATATATTGTTTAATAACCTCATAATTAACTCAAAAACAAAACATATAGAAAAAAGGATTTGTTTAATAAGACTACCTACAACAAGGTATTTTTAATTAATAGATTATTATTTGTAGAATATGTATTCACCGGGAAAAAATTAATCTGTATTTTTGTCACATAAACGCATGGACAAGCTTAGACCCTATTTAAGGTTTTCCCTGCCGTTACTGTTTTCAGTATATGTAGGATTTCTCATTGCATTTACGCACGTACATATAGTAAATGGAGTGACGATAGTCCATTCCCACCCCTATCAGAAAAGCAATGGCGAACCACTGGAGCATGAACACAACTATGCGGAATTTCAGTTGCTTCATCAACTTTCCTCCATTGAAATAGGCGGTGCCGTATGCACACTAATCCTGTTAACAGCTCTTTGTAAAGAAGTTTTCCAAAATAAAGTGACATTAGAGGTCTTTTTTCAAAAGACCCCATTTCTTCACGCCTTTTCCCAAAGAGGTCCTCCTTTTCTTGTATTATAATTAACAAGTATCAGGAAATTACAGATTATCATAATTGATCTGAAACTAAGTGTTCCCCGACCTGATCGGGGACCGCATAAGAACAGGCGGTAATTAACACTATAATTCAAACTGTTATTGTCTGTGCGATCCCGGATCAAGTCCGGGATTAGATCTGATTTTATTGTTGGAGAGAGGGGATTTGCAATCCCCAATAAAAGCGGTGAACCAACTATAATCATTCTATTTCCTATAAAAAATTAAAATACCTATCCGGCGCGCGTTTTCAACGGGTGTCTATAATATAATTATAACAACAAAATTGGCTTGTCATGAAACAATTCATCCTTATCATATTTTCCTTTATCACCTTTCTTTCCCCTATCTACGGCAGTGATGAACCTCAACAAAAAAGATCCGATGCAAACATTATCGGACATGTATTGGACAAACAAACCGGTGAACACCTCTCTTTTATAAACGTCATTATCCAGGGTACTACCATTGGTACGAGTACAGATCAAACAGGACACTACTTCCTGAAAGACCTGCCGGTGGGTAAATGTGTAATTGAATTTAAGTCATTAGGATATAAAACTGTTACAAAAGAGATAACCCTCCAAAGCGGAAAAACAATTGAAGTAAATGCCGATCTGGAAGAGGACCGGGTTTCATTAGACGCAGTCGTCGTATCAGCGAACCGGGGAGAAACTACCCGGCGCCTGGCCCCCTCTTTGGTAAACGTGTTAGATGGTGCTGTCTTTAACACAACCAACTCAGTTAATCTGGCTCAGGGATTAAATTTTCAACCGGGTGTCCGGGTAGAGACCAATTGCCAGAACTGCGGTTTCCAACAAGTACGTATCAATGGATTGGATGGGCCCTATACACAAATTCTGATTGATTCACGCCCTATATTCAGTGCCCTGTCGGGCGTATATGGCCTGGAACAGATTCCGGCGAATATGATTGACCGTGTAGAAGTGATGCGTGGAGGTGGCTCTGCGCTGTTCGGTTCGTCTGCTATTGCCGGAACGATCAACATTATTACTAAAGAACCTTTACGTAACTCCGGCGAGTTGACACATAGTCTGACCTCTATCGGCGGAAGTTCTTCTTTTGATAACAATACTACGCTCAATGCCTCTATAGTATCTGATAACGGCAAAGCCGGACTGTTCATCTTCGGGCAAAACCGTCACCGCTCGGGCTACGACCATGATGGGGACGGATACACGGAATTACCTAAAATTAAAAACCAGATGGCCGGCTTCCGGTCTTACCTGAAAACGGGTATGTATAGTAAACTAACCTTTGAATACCATCACATGGAAGAGTTCCGCAGAGGAGGAAATAAGTTGAATCGTCCTCCCCACGAAGCAGACATCGCAGAGCAACTGGAACACTCCATTGATGGAGGAGGAGTAAAATTTGACCTTTTCTCTTCTGATTATAAACATCGCTTAAATATTTATACCTCTGCTCAAAATACAGCTCGTGACAGTTATTATGGAACCGGACAAGACCCAAATGCATACGGAAAAACAACGGACTTAACGTGGATGACAGGAACTCAATATATTTATAGCTTTGACCATTTATGGTTTATGCCGGCCGATTTTACTGCCGGACTGGAATATAACTACGACCATCTGAAAGACGAAATGATCGGCTATAACCGGTACACAAACCAGAAAGTACATATTGAAAGCCTTTTCCTTCAAAATGAATGGAAAAACAAAATGTGGAGTTTTTTGATAGGTGCCCGTTTGGATAAACACAACATGATAGACCATGTTGTATTTAGTCCCCGTGCAAATATCCGGTATAATCCTACAGAAGATATTAATATCCGGGCAAGTTATTCCAGCGGTTTCCGTGCACCTCAGGCTTTTGACGAAGACATGCATATTTCAGCTGTAGGAGGTGAAGCGATGTTGGTTGAACGGGCCAAAAATCTAAAAGAAGAAAAATCACAGAGTTTCAGTGCTTCTGCTGATATCTATCAACGATTTGGAGGTGTTCAGGTAAACCTTTTGGTAGAAGGTTTTTATACTTATCTGAAAGATGTATTCTTTCTGGAACCCATCGGATGGGATGAAGAGAAAGGAGCATTTGTCCAGGAACGGAGAAACGGCTCAGGTGCACACGTAGAAGGACTTACCCTGGAAACCCGGGTGATCCCAACCGGCTGGATTCAGTTACAAGCCGGAGCCACTTTCCAGCGGAGTCGTTACAAAGAGCCGGAACACTGGAGCGAGGATGAAACGGTTGCACCTGAAAAGAAAATGCTCCGCACCCCTTCTCAATATGGTTACTTTACAGCCACATTGACTCCTCTGAATAATTTCACAGTCTCTTTATCCGGTACCTATACAGGAAACATGTTAGTCCCTCACCTTGCCGGAGTCATTGATAAAGATGTACTGGAAAAAACAAAAGATTTTTTTGATATGAATATTAAACTGGCCTATACATTCTCCGTATATAAAGAGACAAAACTGGAAGTAAATGCAGGGATACAAAATATCTTTAATGCCTATCAATCAGATTTTGATAAAGGGAAAGACCGGGATGCATCGTATATTTACGGACCCGCTCTCCCCAGAAGTTACTTTGCCGGATTAAAAATAAGTTTCTGATACGTCCATTAGAATACCCGGATCGTATCCTCAATTATAACCTGGGTGGAGTCCACAACGATAGAAGGTGGTTTCCACCCTTCCGGTTCTGTGTCACTCTCCGGATCAGATCGGGATTCCGAAAGATCCTCCTCTATAAAATAACTCTTCTTATCACAAGACAGTAATAAAAACAAACAAAAAATAAAACACAATTTTTTCATACTTCCGGTATTAAGTTGTTTTCTATAACAACT
>JAJQES010000010.1 GCA_021201565.1 Tannerellaceae bacterium | reverse complement strand
ATTGTATATCTTACCATTCTTTTCATATAGACAAAAATAGCTTTTTTCTTTTTTCCTGATAAGGGTTTTACACATTTTGACATAAACCCATGATTCTGAGACATCAAATAGTAATAAACGTTTATATAAAGAATTGGTTTATAAACTTATTAATTTATATATTTGTGAATTGTAAATCAAACCCATCCTTTAGCTATGAGAAGTTTATCAACATTGTTAACCTTTTTGTTAATAACCCGTATAACAGCCTCTGCGGATAACTATCTCCGCCAACCGGATATCCGTTCTACAGGTCTGGGAGGCAATGAAGTAACCCAGTCACTTACATTCAATCCCTCGCTGCTTCCACTTTATGAACGAAAACGAATTTCCCTGGATTATTACAACTGTTTCGGAGTAAAAGAGCTAAGTACATTTTCCGGTTTATTGATGTTACCTAACCCTATTTTACCTGTTGGAATGCATGTGGCTTCATTTGGATATGAAGAATACAGGCAGAATTTGTTCCGTTTGCTGGTGAGTAAACGGTTACATGAATACTGGACCCTGGGAGCGGCTGTTCAGTATGCTTCTTTACAAAGTATCCTGCATGAAGAGAATCCGGGCATGTTATCCATGGATCTGGGAATTACCTGGTCACCTGTTGACAACTTGTTAGCCGGGTTGTTAATAATGAATCTCCCCTATGTGCCCTTAAAGGATAAAGATATTGTTATCAAAGATTTTACAGGTTATAAAATACAGGCTGGTTTTGAATGGTTGGTTTTAAACAGCCTGTTCATATTTTTTACGCTGGAACATAATAATGATAAACAGATCACAGGTAGTGTGGGTATCGAATATCTGGTAGAAGACCGGTTCCGTATCCGGGCCGGTATGAAGGCTACTCCTTTTACTCCCTCTTTTGGAGTGGGATATACGTTTCAATCTTTTACGATTGATGTGGCAGCTGTTTATCATGCTGTGCTGGGAATAAGTAGTGGGATAGGTATTACCTGGTCTTTCTGATCTTGCGGGTA
Organism: Tannerellaceae bacterium; assembly: GCA_021201565.1. Taxonomy (GTDB): domain Bacteria; phylum Bacteroidota; class Bacteroidia; order Bacteroidales; family Tannerellaceae; genus UBA4116. The sequence goes on along the minus strand of JAJQES010000010.1, from coordinate 8,115 downwards.
TGAAACGCTTGTTTATAAATATGTTTATATATCTGTTGATAGTATGTTATTATGCAGATTGTCAGACTATATCTTCTGTTAATAACCTGGAAGAACTCTGGTTGGAAATGGAGATAGAAGAGGAGGAAGAAACAGGATATGAAGAATTTTGGAATGAACTTTTGTACCTGGCTAATCATCCGTTGGATGTTAATAAAGCTACTGCTAAAGAATGGAAAAAACTTCCTTTTTTAACTGATTCCCAGATTGAAGAACTTGTTTCTTATAAAGATCAATATGGTGAAATGGTTTCCATTTATGAATTAAAGAATATCCGTACACTGGATCATAAGTCTATCCGGATGTTACTTCCCTTTGTTTATATTAATGAAAATCCGGTTAATAACCGTCGGATAACTGTTGATAATCTGTTTAAATACGGACGCAATGAATTGATTACCAGATTTGATAAGACTTTTCAACAGAAAAAAGGATATAGTGCATTACCGGATTCTGTTTTAGCGGCAAACCCTAATAAAAAATACCTGGGTGAACCGTTTTATCATTCGATCCGGTATTCCTATACGTATGATACACATATACAGGCAGGGGTCATTGCAGAGAAAGATGCGGGCGAACCGTTCTGGAATGACTATCATAAAGGGTATGATTATTATTCTTTCCATATAGTGGTGAAAGATATCAACAGGTTAAAAACATTGGTGGCAGGAGATTATAAAGCTTCATTTGGACAGGGACTGGTAATGAGCCAGGATTATTCACCGGGACGGAGTGCGATGGTTGTACAGGCAGACCGGAGGACAAATGGTTTCCGGCGGCATTTCTCTACCAATGAATTTGATTATCTGCGGGGAATAGCAGGAACTTATGCTGTTCTTCCTGCAGTAGATATTAGTTTTTTCTATTCAGTACGCCGGATGGATGGAATTATAGATAGTGTGTATATCCGTTCGATTAAAAAAGATGGACTTCACCGGATTGAACGGGACCAGGAAAGGAAACGGACTATCTCTTTACAAAGCTGGGGTGGAAATATACGGTATGCTACTCATTCTCTGATAATAGGAGTGACAGGAATCATGACTTCATGGGGTGACCAACTCTTTCACCCGGAAGAGAAACCTTATAATCTGTATTATTTCCGGGGGAGAGATCATTTGAATGTAGGTGTTGATTACCTGTGGAAAAAAAAAGCTATAAAGATTTTTGGAGAAACAGCCTGGTCGCAGAACGGTGGGATAGCTACCTTACATGGGGTACAGGTAACTCCGGCTTCATACGTAAGTTTTCTGGGCATATACCGGTACTATGATAAACAATACTATTCGTTTTATGGAAAAGCATTCTCCCAGCAGTCGCAGGTACAGAATGAAGAGGGAGTTTATCTGGGAATCCGGTTTACTCCTTTTCCTTACTGGAAACTTTCAGCCTATGCGGATCTGTTCCGGTTTCCCTGGTTACGGTATGGGGTCGATGCTCCTTCCCGCGGAAAGGAATATATGATTCAGGCAGATCATACGCTCTCTTCTGCTGTCTCCTTTTATCTGCGGTATCGTTTTGTGGAGAAAGAGAAAAACTATTCGCAAAACCCCCTCCGGACTCTTCAACCGTATCAGCAACAAAAGATCCAGGCACAAATGAGAGCAGAGTTGGGGGAATATTCGTTTAGGTCGTCAGTTGAATATGGAATGTATTCTTTTCAGGAAAGAAAGTATAAAGGATATATGTTTTCCCAGGCGGCCGGGTGGAAACCCGGACACTACCCAATCCGTTTGGATCTCTTTGCTGCTTTATTCCGTACAGATGATTACAGCATCCGTTTCCGTTCTTTTGAAAAAACAGTCTTGTATGACTTCTATTCTCCTACCCTATATGGCCAGGGTATCCGTTTATCCGGTATGTTTCAATGGGAGATCATAAAACGATTGTTCATAAGTATCAAATGGGCGCATATTATTTACAAGGACCGGGAAACTATCGGTACCGGTCTGGAGGAAATAGAAGGGAATAAAAAGACGGATTTTTATATGCAATTGAGATGGAAATTCTAAAGGCACACATTTTTAATGCATGCCTTTCGTAAACTTATTCCTTATTCCATTCCGGAGCCTCCTGGTTCAGAAGATGTTTTACGAAGAAATCTCTGCGTTTGCGTTCGCCGTAATTACCTCCCATCGTATGCCGTTCCCCGGGGAGCATAACGAATTCAAATTCTTTGTTGTGTTTGATGAGTTCGTTTACTACCTGTAACGTGCTGGCGGGATCTACATTGTTATCCAGTTCCCCGAGAATCAGCATCAGTTTCCCTTCCAACAGGTGAGCATTCACTACATTGGAACAGGCTTCATATTCTTTTCCTATAGGGTATCCCATCCATTGTTCATTCCACCATATTTTATCCATCCGGTTGTCATGACAGCCACAGGCAGCGACCCCTACTTTATAAAATTCGGGATGGAACAGTAAAGCACCCATCGCACTTTGTCCCCCGGCTGAACATCCGAAGATTCCTACCCGGTCAATTTCCATTTCGGAATATTGGCCGGCAGCAGCTTTAATCCAGGCGATCCGGTCAGGAAAGCCGGCATCTTTCAGGTTTTTCCAGCACACATCGTGGAACGCTTTGGAGCGGTTAGCTGTTCCCATTCCGTCAATCCATACTACAATAAATCCGAGTTCTGTCAGGTTACTACCCCAATGGTTAATTGCAAACGACTTGGGAACATGTGAATCGTGTGGTCCGGCATAGATGTATTCAATCACCGGATATTTTTTGGCTGGATCGAAGTCAGAAGGACGCATGATCATGCCCCATATATCGGTTTCCCCATCCCGGCCTTTGGCCGTAAATACTTCCGGCATCCGGAATCCTTCGTTCAATGCCTTTGTCAGATCAGGTTGTTGTCCGGGCTTGAACAGGATTTTCCCGTCTTTCACGGAACGGACTACAATAGTAGGTATCTGGTCTACCCGTGAATAACTATCTACCATGTATTTATAATCCTTTGAAAAGGTAACTTCGTGATTGCCGTTTTCCGGAGTCAGACAGGTGATGGTTCCTTTATCCATCCGGAGGTAATAGTATTTTTCCAGGTAGGGATCTTCCTCTTTGTCTTTTCCACATCCGACAAAAAGAATGGTACGGGTTTCCGGGTCTACATGCTTAACAGACTTAACAATCCACTCTCCTTTCGTTAATTGTTTTTTTACATTTCCTGTTGTAATATCGTACAGGTATAAATGCCGCCATCCGTCCCGTTCGGAAATCCAGAGCAGCTCATTGGTATCTTCCAGCCAATATTGGTATAAGGCGTTGTAGTAAATAAAGGTTGGGCTTTCCTCATTGACTATACTTCTTAGTTCACCGGTCTGGATATTTCCGGCATAGATCGTGTATCGTTGATGGCTCCGTTTATTGAAATTGAATGTAAAATAGTTGCTGTTTTTATCCCAGCGGATATGGGTCAGACCAAATTGCTGTTCTGCTTCCGGCAGGTCAAAAGGAATTATTTTATCTTCATCCGGTATAAAAGCAACAGGCCGCCGGATGGGAAGGGCATCTCCCGGTTTTACATAATCGTACTCTTCTGTTTTGGGTTGAAGCTGGTCAGCCGGTGAAGATGCTATCAACAGGAGTTTCCGGTTCTCTGTGGGACGGTATTTGCAACAGACTATTTTTTTAGAATCGGGTGACCAATACATATTGGAGGAATAATATTCATAAGGAGAACCATCAAAACTCAGTTGTTTGGTTTGATGGGTTTTCAGATCGGTTATCCACAGGTTACCTTCCGATATATAGGCCTTTTGAGTACTATCCGGTGAAAACACAGGTTCTTTTTTATCTTCTTTATGGACACTACTCCAATGACCCCGGTCTCTTCTTTTGGGCCGGGGATCTGTTTGAGTAGATGTAGATGTTACTTTTTTATGGACAGGATCTATAATAAAATGTTCGGTCCCCTTTTCGGTTTGGGTGGTATACCAGAAGCAACTTCCACTATCCAGTGGATGTATTTCCCGGATGGCATTGTAGTATCCATTGTTGTATTTCCGGCTGAAGGTATCGGCTTTCTGGTAAAGTTCTTTAAGGTCCTGTGAAAAAGAAAACACAGGAAACAGACATAAGAATAATAACTGTTTCTTCATCTCTCTATCTTAATTTGATTTCAAATTCATACACTCCTACGGATTCTTTTTCCGGGAGTTCAATTACTAAACGTACCTGTTGGGCTGTGACTGGTTCAAAAGTGATCCGGTTGATTTCATCTTTCACTACTTCGGGAGTTCCGTGGGTATTTACTTTTATCCATTCTCCATTCCTGTTTTTATACTCTACATGCCAGGAACGGGGAATGCGGCAACCTCCCCAGGGACGGTCATCGTACCAGTACACGGAAGCTTCTGAAATAGTTTCCGGTTTTTCCAGTTCGTATGCTATCCATTCGGTTGTATTGTTTTTAGGCCAGAGAGAGAAGAACGGGACTTTCCGGTCATTCGAGTTTTCCGGCCAGAATCCATCCTGTACGCTACTTAGGGAACGGTTTGTGGTAGATGCTGTTACGGTAGCCTGTGTGGAGATGGTAGGAGGAGGTAACGGACGTGTTGATTTGTCTGTCCGGGGAATCCATACAGCCATTTCTCCGGAACCACGGTTGGCCCAGGCATAGTAGGGAATAGCTTTTAAAGAGGTATCTTCTACAATGGTTTGCCGTGCTTCATTCTGGTAAGCACTCTTCCCGTCAATGATAAGAGAGATGACTCCATTCAGGAAACCGGATTCGTATTGTTCCCGGATAGTGGCCTGGTCTTCCAGTACGGAATTAAGTACTTTTTCGTTGTTATCCACCCATTCCAGACAATATACAATAGGTCCTCTTTCAAGAGACACTTTTCCTTCATTGTCTTTTACCAGCGGGTGAGATATTGTCCGGTGTATTTCTATAGGCAGGCTGATGTCTACTTTATCTCCTTTTTGCCAGGTTCTGTTGATGGTCACATATCCATCTGTTCCGGGAGTACTTTTTACCTCTTTTCCGTTAACTTTCAGTACTATATTCTGTCCGGTAGGGTTCAGATAGGTATAGAGATCACTGGGAACCGGTTGATTCTGTGCCCAGCCGGGTATCCGGATTTTGACTTCAAATGCTTCTGTCTTTTCCGGTTGGATGTTCAGGGTAATCTCTCCTTTCCAGGGATAATCTGTTTTCTGTGAAAGGAGGATCCGGTTGGTATTTATTACGGTTTCTCCTTCACTTTCGATAAAGAGGTTTACATACAGGGTATTCTCCCGTTGGGCATATACATAGCCCGGGATGGAAGGCATAAAACGACAGACGTTGCTTGGACAGCAGGCACAACCGAACCATTCACTCCGTCCGTGTTGGCCGACAGATTCCAGGGGATTCGGATAGAAGAAACGGTCACCGGCTAAACTGATACCGGAAATAAGTCCGTTATAGAGTGTCCGTTCTACTACATCATAATAGGCAGATTGTCCGTGTAACAAGAACAGGCGGTGGTTCCAGTAAACATTGGCAATGGCTGCGCAGGTTTCGCAATAGGCAGACATGTTGGGTAATTCATAGTTCTTGCCAAAAGCTTCCCCGTGACTGGTCGCTCCTATTCCTCCGGTGATGTAATATTTTTTGGAAACTACATTTTCCCAGATTTTATCAATGGCATTCAGATAACTTTTATCTCCTGTCAGCGCTGCCACATCGGCCATCCCCGAATACATATAAGCAGCCCGGACCGCATGCCCTACGGCTTCATCCTGTTCGGTCACCGGTTTATGGCTCTGGCAATATTCTCCCCTTTCACCGTTTCCTTTTACATCCAGGAAAAACTTGGCCAGGTCCAGATATTCCTGTTTTCCGGTGACCCGGAACATTTTCACCAATCCCATTTCCACAATCTGGTGACCCGGCTCATATTGTAGTTTGCCGGGTCCAAAATCTTTTACCAACAGGTCTGCGTTCCGGATGGCAATATCCAGTAGGGAACGTTTGCCGGTGGCTTCATAATGGGCGACAGCTGCTTCATAGAGGTGTCCGCAGTTATAAAGCTCATGGCTTAAATCCGGATCTTTTTCCCATCTCTTCTCTCCTACCCAATCATGCAGGTTACCGGGTTCTCCGGCAGTACGGGGAGTGAAAAGATAACCATCCGGTTCCTGTGCTTTTTCTATGTAGTAGATCAGTGTGTCCATCCGGGCATCCAGTTCCGGATTGGGAAACATTTGGATAGAATACGATATTCCTTCAATGATCTTATAAATATCCGTATCGTCAAAGGTAAGGTCAGTTCCGAAATATCCGGGCATTAATCCTCCGGCTTTTTTGAAATTGTCTACCCGTCCTGTATTATAGCAATGCCCAAGAGCGATCGGGATTGTGGTTTCCTGATTGATACGGATACGGGGTGCCCAGAAATTGTCAGTTAATTTTACCGAGGTAAAGGTGACCGGCTGGATTGGATAATCTGTATGCGTATGTGTACAGGCAGGTCCGTGTGGTCCGCAGGCTATGATGGTCATTTTACATCCTATCAGCAGCATGCAAACGATCAACAAGGTTGAGTTTTTTATAGGATTCATGGGATGATTAATTTATATGTTAGTACTTACTCATTTATTTTCCATTCGATGACGCCTCCTGAATAACCTCTCCGGCTTGTATCTACTACCTGGGGGCCCTGTAGCTCTTCCGTTTTTCCGGAAGAGGGACGGCGTAACTGGGCTATCAGACGTAATTCGGTAGTTACTACCGGGTCAAATGTGGTGACATTATACTGGTCAGTTTCTATTCCGTAGCCGGAAGGATTGGGAACTTCTTTCCAGGTATTCCCTTCTTTGTAAAGTAGTTTCCAAGATTCCGGTGTTTTGTAGATCACGTCGTAATGGTCGAACTCCAGCCAATACACTTCTACGGAAGATATCCGGGTTGGTTCGTCAAAACGGTATCCGATACTCTCTTCGGTTCCCTCCCTTAACCACCAGTACTGATAGGGGGTATTGAGGTCGGCGGAAGATTTGGGTTCAAACTGGTCATTAAAGCCATATCCACCGATCATTTTGGCCCGGGAGGCAATCGTGGGTTCAGGTTGCGGGATGGCATATTCTTCCGTTTCCGGGATCCAGGTAATCAGTTGGGTTTTCCCGCGGTTGTTCCAGGTAGAGTATGGGATCGCTTTGAAGGTTCCTTTGTTAGACTCTCCTTCCAACACAACAACTCCTTCTAACAGGTTGGGATCGTAATAAGATTGGATAGAGGCGTTCCGTGGAATGACCATATCAAACAGATAAGGAGAAGACTGGTCGGTTCCTTCCAGCGCATAGAGGATTGGTCCCCGTTCCATACTTAACAATCCTTCGTTGTAGGTAACTGCCGGATGGGCCTGGGTACGTCTGACCGGCATATCCATTTCAAGGGTGATCTTATCTCCTTTTTTCCAGGTGCGGTTAATCACTGCATACCCATTAGAAAGGGTATTTTTTATTTTTTTACCGTTGACTGTAATCCGGATGCCTGGTTTGTGTGGATCCACATAGGTGTACAGGTCGGTGGGAACCGGTTGGTTTTGGGCCCACCCGGGGATCCGTAATAACAGACTGAATGCATGAGGTGTTTCCGGAGTGACTTCAAGTGTAATGGTTCCTTCCCAGGGATAGGCTGTATGTTGAACGATTTCTACTTTTCCCTCGCTGGTTTGAATAGAGGCATCTCCTGCTACATACAGGTTGGTATAAATATTTTTGCCGTGGGTGGCATACGCATAGGCGGGTATGGAGGCCATGAAGCGGGTTACATTTCCCGGACAACAGGCACAGCCAAACCACTCTTCCCGCTCGTGTGTACCATCAGAGGCCAAAGGATTATCATAAAAGAATTTATCTCCACTCAGCGATACCCCGGCAATCACTCCGTTATAAAGGGTACGTTCCAGCACATCTGCGTACTTTGCTTCCCCGGTAGCCAGGAACATCCGGTGGTTCCAGTAGACGTTTGAGATGGAAGCACAGGTTTCGCAATAGTTATTGAAATTATTCAGTTCATAATCGGGTCCGAATCCTTCTCCCTGTGCCCGGCTGCCGGTTCCTCCGCTGATATAAAG
>JAJQES010000049.1 GCA_021201565.1 Tannerellaceae bacterium | reverse complement strand
TACACAAAGAATATACTATATCCGGCGTCATTTTGCAATAAACAGTTCCTGTTTAACCAATTTTCTCTATAATCAAATTTATCTTGAAAACAGCCCTGTTTATATTGTATGATAGTAACTATTCAGGACTGTACTTCGCACTTGCTGCGAAGTACGTATGATAACATAAATCACACAAGGAAAAGTCCCATCGCGCAGCGATTTTACATGGCTTTTCCTCGTAACTGTGAAAGTTCTGAACCGTTACGTATGATAAAACAAACCGTTAAAATCGACCATTACCGGAAAGGAGTACATCCGAATGGGTATCTGTTTCAATCTGGGAAATGAAGCATTCAGTCAGATTCGCAATGACATTTATGTAGATAAAACAGGCCTGATCGATTATATAAATGGTCTGATCGGAACACCCCGTCCGCTCGTTTGCTTTACACGGCCAAGGCGTTTTGGGAAATCATACTCCGCAAGAATGCTGGCTGCCTATTATGACAAAAGCTGCGATTCTGAAGAACTTTTTCAGGATCTCGAAATATCCACAAAAGAATCTTTTCGGAAATATCTGAATCAGTTCAATGTGATCTATATCGATATGACATGGTTTCTGTCGACCGTAAAAGAATTAAAGCTCCTTGTCGACTCTATGCAAAGCTGCATCATAGAAGAATTAAAAGAAGCTTTCCCCGGTGCCGTCCGCGAAACGGAGTCTTCTCTGCCGCAGGCATTGGTAAACGTCCATCAAACATACAGGGAAAAATTTTTTATAATTATTGATGAATACGACGCAATCTTTCGCGAGGTAAAAGATGATACAGCACTGCAAAAGAAATATATAGAACTGCTGAGAGGTATGTTTAAAAGCGGGCCGGCCATGCAGTCGGCAATTGCCGGAGCCTTTCTGGCAGGTATTCTGCCTGTTAAAAAGTACGGAAACGAATCCGCCGTGTCTGATTTCAGAGAATACACCATGACGAACCCTGCAAAGCTTGCCGGATATGTAGGATTCACCGAACAGGAGGTAAAACATCTCTGCGAGAACTATCACATGCGCTTTGAAGAAGTAAGCGCCTGGTATGACGGATACTCCTTCAGCCGTATTCAGCATGTCTATTGTCCGAATTCCGTCATGAATGCCATGCAGGATGAAGAGATCCAGAATTACTGGACGAAGACAGAGACCTTTGAAAGCCTGAAAAGATATATTGAGCAGAATTTTGACGGGCTGAAAGATGCTGTGATATGGATGCTCGGAGGGCAGCGTGTGAAGGTCGACGTCAGCACCTTCCAGAATGATATCACCTCCTTTGGCAATAAAGATGACGTGCTTACACTACTTATCCATCTGGGCTATCTCGCCTATGACCACTCCCGGCAGGAAGTATATATTCCAAACCGTGAGGTTGCGGAGGTATTCCAGGCAGCAGCCAAAGGCGGCAGATGGAAGCCGGTCGAACAGGCAATCGCACAGGCAGAGAGACTTCTCAACGCAACAATAAAAGGAGATCAATCCGCTGTTGCAAAAGCACTGGAACTGGTTCACGAAGAATGTTCCTCTGTCCTGACTTATAATGACGAGAACTCTCTCGCCTGCGCCATTTATATCGCCTATTACACAGCGAAAAATGATTATCATATTATCCGGGAATTGCCGGCCGGAAAAGGCTTCGCCGACTACGCATTTATTCCGGGCAGAAGGACTGACAGACCTGCTATGATTGTGGAACTGAAATATGATAAAGACGCTGATACGGCGATCCGGCAGATTCATGAAAATCGTTATGACGGCAGCCTGAAAAATCATTTTGGGAACCTGATTCTGGTCGGAATCAATTATGACAAAGACGCAAAAGGTAAGGATGCAAAGAAACACAGTTGCAAAATCGAAAGAGTTTAACCGTTTTTTCACCAGGCATTTGAAACCTGCTGTCCTTCCGATCTGAAAATCGCATCAGGAATAAATTTCTCTACACGCCTTGTGTACTTAGGAACTGTCGCAAAAACCCCGGCCATATTTAAAGCCGGGGTTTTCCCTGTGAGTAGAAATACTGTAGATGATTACTTATCATTTTTTATCCGAAAACTCACTGACATCCACTTCCATGAATTCCACGCGTTTCATCTCTTCTTTTAAATGAAACGGAACTGTGCAGTCATAAATTGCCTTTGTTCCAAGCCCTTCTGTGCGAAGCGTCGGATCATAAAACTTTTTTTGCGTCGGATCCGCTTTATGGCAGCGAATGTTTGAGATTGTACTCAGATCCATCTCCGGTTTAAAGCGGGTGTTGAACGCCCACATAACATCATTCATATCATAAATATCTACATCCGCATCTACCAGAATGATATTTTTCAGCTCCATACACGCCCCGAAAGCCAGAAGAGCCGCCTGCTTCTGCTTTCCCTCATCCATCTCATTTTCCTTCAGGCATTGCAGAATCGCCATCAGCTTTCCGCCTCCGGCGGGCGGACAATAGACCTGGCTTACTTTACCCGGAAGTGCCTGGTTTACCATCCGGAGAATACCTGCCTCCAGCGTGATTCCGGCCATATTGACATGTTCCTCACTGGATCCGATACAAATCTGCATGATTGGGTTCTTTCTGCAGGTGATACGCTTCACCTTCAGTATAGAAAATCTTCGGGCTGCCCCGTTATATCCGGAAAACTCCGGGAGCGACCATCCCGTATGGGTATGCTGATCCTCCTCCGCTGTCTGATCCGGCAGTAATTCGCCTTCAATGACATATTCAGCGTTTGCAATAGCATATTCATCAATGGAAAGGCATTTTACCAGTTCCACCGCTTCACCCCGGACAGCTCCCGCCACAGCAAGCTCGTCAAAGCCATACGGTGTGGCAGGAGGCTGAAAACAGGAGGAGATATATATAGCCGGGTCTACACCGATATTTATGGAAACAGGCAATGTCTTTCCCTGGCGTTTTGCCTTCTGGAAAAACTGCCCGATATGTCTGACTCCGCCGAATCCCATGGTCATCTCATCTCTTCCCTGTATACACAGGCGGTGGACCGCAAGGTTGGCGTTCCCCGTTTCAGGATCATGCGCATGGCAGAGTCCCATGGTAATGTAGGGTCCGGCATCCCGCTCTGTCGTCAACGGAAGCGGCAGAATCTTTCTCAGATCAAAATCCTCTTCCTCCGCGGAATAAATAATTTCCCGACAGGGAACATGACCGGAATCCACAACAACCGGATCGACCGGATGTTCCAGGGCATCCAGGAAAACCTGCGGCAGAGAAGACGGTTCTGTACCGAGAATGCGTCCGACCCTCTCTCTGGTTCCCAACAGACCGATGGCAATCCTGGCATCCGGATATGACTCTATGTTGTCAAAAAGCATCGCCGGTCCCAGCTTTGTCGGACGTTTTACAGTTCCGCGGGCTCCTATCTTTCGATAGATGCCCGCGATTTCCGCTCTAGTGTCCACAGGACGTTCTGTCTCAATGAGTTCATTGTCCGCTTCTTTCAATAAGCTTAATGCATATCGCAAATCATATTTATTGCTCATAGAATCGTCTTTCCTCTTAATCTGCGTTAAATGCCTCAATCTCCTCAATCAATTCCAGACCCTTATCCGTGCAGTTTGCGGCAATCTGGTCATAAATCTCGGCATTTCCTTCAAAGAAAGCCGCTTCCTCTTCTTCAGACAAATCATAGATATATGCGCCGTTCTCCTCAAACTCGGTCCGATACTGCTCGTAGAATTTCTGACCGATGGCAGGACCGCTTTCCATAAATATCTCAGCCGCTTCCTCGATCCATCCCTGCTGTTCTTCCGTCAGGCTGTCCCATGTATCGCCGCTCATTAACAGAGAAGCCACATTATTGCAGGTGTTAAAATATGTAATATAGGGAGCCACCTCATACAGCTTATTGCTTCCGACCACACCATACGCGGTCAGCGTACCCTGCACCATATTTCTCTCCAGTCCCGTTGTCAGATCTGACATATCCATACTGGTCGCCGAAGCGCCCCAGCTCTCCAGAAGCGTTCCAAGCCACTGTCCGGAAGTACGCATTGCTTTCCCCTGCAAATCATCCGGGCTTGTAACCTGCTCATCTGTGGTGATGATCACTGCCTGACACGCCTGGTTCATTGCCAGATACTTCACGCCGTAATCCGCATAGATGGAATCCAGCGTATCATGGAGAGCGTCCTCAAATTCGATCAGGCTTGTCTCATCATCCACGCTGTCATAAGTGAACACACCCGGCATATCCAGAATGGCGACATCCTGAATCGTACCGCTGGCCGCGGACGGTACCACATGGGCAAAATCAACGGTTCCGTCCATCAGGGCCTGCAGCGCTTCCTGATCTGTCGCCAGTGTTCCGCTGGCATAAATTTTAACAGTCAAAGTGCCATCACTCAATTCACTGACCGCATCCGCGAACGCAGAATATTTTTCCCAGTTATCGCTTCCTTCCGGATTGCCGATACTCAGGGTGAGTTCCCTGGTTTCTCCGGAAGATGCCGTTTCAGAAGCTCCTGTCTCCTCCTCAGCGGAAGCAGAAACATCTGATGTTGTACTCCCGGATGTGCCGGAAGACTGCCCGCACCCGGCCAGCATCGCCGTTCCAAGACATCCTGCCAATACGATCGCCGCCACTTTTCTCTTCATTTGATTTTTCGTATGGTCCGTTTACATCTCCCTGTAACCGTTCCATACTCTCCTTTCTTCATTTTTAACCTTTTTTTATATTTACAGAAAGCAGTACCCATAGCTCTCTGAAAAGGACAATTTCTGAATCTCCGCATTACATGGAATTCGGAATCACCAGCGCGATCTGCGGGAACACTGTCAGAATCGCAAGACCGATCAACAGAACGACCACATATGGCAACGCGCCTTTGATAATAATTCCCATATCCGCCTTTGTTACATTCTTTAAAATGAAAAGGTTCAGACCGACCGGAGGCGTGATCATCCCGATTTCCACACACAGGGTAGATACAACGCCGATCCACAGCGGATCGAAGCCAAGCGCAACCAGAGTCTGGAACACAAAAGGTATCGTCAGAACCACCATACTGCCTGGAGACATCATCATACCGAGAATGAACCAGAGGATATACAGCGCTACCATGACTACCCATTTATTCAGCCCCAGATCAATAATCATGGATGCAAGGGCGGAAGCAATTCCCAGACGCGTGATAACCTGGCTCAGGCAAAGACCGGTAATAAGCATAAACAGCATCATGGAAGCCGTTTTCGTCGTATTCGTCATGGCTGTCAGAAAGATCGGCAGCTTAAAACGACGGAGTAAAAACAGTATCAGAATCGCACCGATCACACCGATACCGGCCGCCTCTGTCGGCGTCGCCACTCCGGTATACATACAGCCGAGGACAATAATAATCAAAGCGATTGCGGGAACAGCCAGCTTCAGATCCTGCCCCAGCGTTGTCTTCTTCTGATCTGAGGTATTCTCCTCGTATTCGCTCTCGTCGTCAAGCTTTCCGAGGGCGCCCAGCTTTGCCGTGCGCTCATTTTGTTCACCGATCAGACTCGGATTAAACCGAATACGGATGACAACCGATACACACATCAGTACCGCCAGCATAATTCCCGGAAGCAATCCGGCCATCAAAAGCTTTACAATGGATGTCTCTGTCAGGATTCCGAACTGCACGAATGTCAGGCTCGGCGGAATCATAATACCGAGTGTTCCTCCCCCGGCCACCGTGCCGATAGCGAAGGATTTTTTATAACGCCGCTTCGACATCTCACTGATGGAGACCTTTCCAATCGCCGCCGCCGTTGCCGGTGAGGAACCGCACAGCGCGGCAAAAATTGTGCAGGCAACCGTGGTACTGATCGCCAAACCGCCTTTTAACCTTTTCAGATATTTATTCAACACATAATAGATATCCTGTGCGATGTTCCCTCCGACCAGAAACTCCGCCATCATGATAAACAACGGCGCAATCAGCTGATTTGAACTGGTCACCTGTCCGAATGCCGTATTCGCAAAGCTTGGGATAAAATTTACCCCGACAAAAAGTCCCATACATATGATTGCCGTAAATCCGAGAGAACCCGAAACCGGAGAGCCAAGCGCCAGTGTAACGAGCAGAAGAACAACAATACAAACAATTAAACCTACCATTTCTTTCTCCTTTCGTTACAGATAGTCATCGCCGCCGGTCAGCAAATCAATAAGAATAAACACAAGAGTGATCAGCATCAGCACCGTACCCACTATCATGCCTGTATAGAGCCATATCGTTGGAATCGGATGTGTAGCCACCGTCATCTGATTATAAGCCAGCGACTTCTGTGCCAGTCCGACACCTCCGTATAAAATCACCAACAAAAAGATAAATGTTATCACATATCCGCAAACAGCCATGACCCGGCGCGGCATATGTCTGTCCCCCTTCGTCCTTTTGTCGACCCATTCTTTCACCATGTCGACGCCCACATGGGCGCCTTCCTGAAAGGCATAGGCACTCCCGAGGAAAATCGACCAGACAAGAATATAGCAGCTCACATTCAGTGTCCAGGATGTCGGACTGTGGAAACAATATCTGGCAATTGCCTCATAGACCGATAAAACCGCGATCAACAGAGCCAGGCATCCGGCCACGACTGCAATATACTTATTGACCTTTTTCCAAAAAGCCGGAAACTTCATGAAACTCACTCCTTTCTCTTTGTTTCCTGAAATATCTTCCGCAACACTGTATTTCGATATATATATTCTAATATAAACGTCTGTTCATTCAATTCAAAAACTCTTTGCATATTCCGTTTTGGAATCAAAAAACAGAAATCCCACCTGTATACCACTCTGGTGTATTTCCTGCAGGCTTACAGGAAATATTACGCGCGAAACGCAATCTTCCGCTCCAGTGTTTCCTGTACAAACTCCTGAGCGGAATGCTCCCGCAGGAAGCGCAGATAATCCTTCGCCGCCGATGAAAGCTTTGCTTTTTTCCTCCAGGCAAGCACATAATCGCATACTCCCATCCCCTTCAGGGGAATCTGCGTCGTAAGCTCACCGGTATATTTCAGCATCACCGTCTTCGGCGCAATATAAATGCTGTCCGGAGCTGAGATCAGGATTTCAATGGCGGTGGCAGGATCATTTGTCTCAAAAGCTATATCCAGATTCAGATTTTCCTTAGCCGCAAACTTTCTGCAGTGATCATTCTCTTTGCTGCCTACGATAAGATGTTTATCTTTCAGATCCCTCAGAAAGATCGCATTTCGCTTAGCCAGTTCCGTCCCGACGCATACGACTGCCACAAAGGAATCCGGCAAATAAGACTGCCAGGAAAACTCCGATGAATCAAGCATGGTATTCTGACAGAAAGCAAGCTCATAATCACCGGAACGCAGGGCAAACAAAACACTTTTTGACTCCGTATCATCAATGCTCAGTTTTACTTCCGGATGAATGCGCAGAAAAGCCGTCAGTGAATGAATGAGTCCATAGTGCGACATACGGTTACCGCCGACGACCTTCAGTTCATATCCGAAACCGTTTTTCTTTTTCAATCGTTCTGCCGCGATCACGGAGCGGTCATATATTTCCAGAATCTCCGAATAATAGCGAAGCATTGTCCTTCCCGCCTCCGTCAGGACAAAAGACTTTCCGTTTCTGGCCAGAAGCTGGATGCCCAGCTCCTCTTCGAGTTTCATCACATGTTTTGATACGGTAGACTGAGACAGGTACAGTCTGTCTGCCGCTTCTGAAAAATTACCTAAGTCGGCAACCATAAAAAAACTTCTTAATTTCGCTATATCCATTTGTTTTTCCTTCCCGTATTTTCAGGTTTTGATTTATTCTAACACCATTTTTTCATTACTGAAAGTTCTCTTTTCATTCCGGCATACATACACCGCAAAATCCGTTTTTCCCTGTCCTTCTCAGCGAATTCATATGATCAGAACTCTCATATTCCTCTTCCGTCATGCAGGCCAGAGCTCCTGTAGGACAAACTCTGACACAGGCAGGCAGTAAACCATACTTTATCCTGGCGGAACAGCCATTACATTTTTCCATTTTTCCCGAAACTCCGAATGTCGGTGCCTTATAAGGGCAGGCTACAAGACATCTGCGGCAGCCAATACAGAAAGAGTTATCATAAATCGTAATTCCCGCTTCGTTTTTCTGAAAAACATGATGCGGACATACGTCTATACACCGCGCGTCATCACAATGCATGCACCCAATTGAGAAAAAAATAATTTTTTCAGAATCTCCGGAAGGATTTGTATTCCCAACAGTCCGATAGAATCTGTCTCCCCGTTCCGGATGCAGATCATTCTGATCCATACATGCCACGGCGCATGCGCCGCAGCCGACACATTTGCCAAAATCAAGATCATATATCATTTTCATGTCTATTCTGAACCTCTGCTTTTCTGATGTTGCATATTGCCGCTCTATAGCCGGGAAATCCCGAATAAGGATCACATATATCTTTACACAAAATATCTGTGGCATTCGCTTCCGAATATCCGTGAAACAGACATACATGGCCTGCCTGCATCATCGCGGACGGATTTGCCCTGACGAAAAGCGTTCCGTTCGCATTGTAAACCATCACCCTGTCCCCTCCCTGAACATCCAGCTTCCGTGCATCCGCAACGGTAGGACTTCGGATAACCCGAATAAAACGCAACACTGTTCGGGCCATATTGCTCTTTTATGTTCAACATTTTCGACGCGGCTTCATCAAATGCTTCTTCCCAGGAAATTTCCTCAAATTTTCCCTCTCCGCGCCTGCCGATTCTCCTTAAAGGGGTCTTTAATCTGTCCTGTCTGTAGATATAAGCCCGATTGCAGGCTCCCTTTGTACAAAGCCTGCCCTGATTCATAGGATGTCCCTGTGTCCCTTCAATTTTCAGAACTGTCCCGTCTTTCACATAGACATCTATTCCGCAATGATTCGTCGGCGTACAAATGTCACAAAATGTTTTTTTTACCTCAATCCCTGTGTCCTCGCCCGGAATTTTTGCTTTAATTTTATTTTCAATTTCTTCTGTCCGGAGTAAATCATCTGATGATTTGCATCCTGTTTTCATAATGTTCCTCATCTCCGAAAAATAATGATATCACCTTTTTACATATCAAACGCCGTCATCCGGTATTTTCCATCCTGCGCATAAGTATGAATTCAACCGCTGCCAGACCAAACGAAGCGACAGCCGC
>JAJQES010000041.1 GCA_021201565.1 Tannerellaceae bacterium | reverse complement strand
GTGCTGTTGGACATACAGTAGGATCTCTTTTACTTTTTTTCGTATCTCTTCCGCTTTTTCCGGATAGAGGTAGCTTTCCTCCAACAGCGTTTTGGCCGCCAGTTCCATGCGTTGCAAACCGGCATTATCCTCTTTGTCCAGTTTCTTCCGGATCTCCTCCGGAGACGTGTTTAACAAATAATTCTGATCAGTATCCAAGGAATTATATACGGTTTGGATCAAAGGGGGATTCTTGCGTGCGCCCCCTTCGTGGCGGTTGAAGATCAATTGGGCAATTACTTTTCCCAGCTCTTCAATCTGTACTATAATGAAATCTCGTTTTAACATGTCAATTCGTTTCTATACTCATCTTTATAATTTTCACATCCTGTTTGGGACGGTCATATCCATCCCGTGCCTGTGACGCGATTTTATCCAGCACATCAAACCCTTCTGTCAGTTCACCGAAGATAGTATATTCGCCATCCAGATGATGACTTCCCCCAATCGTTGTATAGGCTTCTTTTTGTTCCTCAGTAAATAGCAGATGGCCCGGATAGCTCCGGATCACCGAATCCATTTTATGAGAAACCTCTGCGGCCAGCCGGTTGTATTCTCTGGGGTCTTCTTCCCGTAACCTCTTTAGTTCTTCCTGGATGGGATAATAAAATTCCTCCACCGCTTTTTTACGGAAAGGCTGGTTTTTCACCCGTTGAAGGGTATCCAGTTCACCGGAACGGTATACTTTTCCCTGGACAATAAAGAACTGGGACATATCCGATTTCTTTTGTGGGTTGATGTCATCATGCTGCCGGGGAGCGGCGAGCGCTCCTTTTTTACTGAAATAGTGCGGACGAAACTCCGGCATAATCTCTGTACTCCTGTCCCCATAACCTACCCGTGCACCGGCCGGAGCGTTCCGGGAATCCGGGGAGCCGCCCTGGATCATAAATTCCGGAATGACCCGTGTAAAAAGAGTTCCGTTAAAATCCCCTCTCTTCACCCGGTTCACAAAGGTCGCCGTATGATTCGGTACATCGGGGTACAGCCGGGCTTTCATAGTGCCTAATGTCGTATGGATCACTACAATCTGCTCCTGTGCCGGAAGTATATGACCGTAGGCAAATAGGAAAAATAGAAATAACAACGTCCTGTTCATCTTATTCTCATTTCAAAAAAGTAAAGATACAAAAAAGCCTTTAATACGTTTATAGGAAGCCTCCTCTTAGGGGAGGTTGGAGGGGCTTTTTGTTATAAGGGGAGCAATGAGCATATACCCTTTTTCATTGGGATGAAGCCCATCCAGAAACAGGGATTCATCTATTTTGCCGTTTTCCAGCAACAACTCTCTACCCGGGTCAATAAAAGTAATTCCCTGTTCCCGCATAAAGAAATGCATTTTTTGGTTTATCCGTTTGATCTCTTCCTCATGGCCCCGGCGGGGTAATATGCCGATGACTTTGAAGATAGCCTGCGGCTGGCGTACCAAAATATCCAGTGCCAGACGTTTAATCCCATACTCTATTTCTGTGGCATCATTTAATCCGATATTATTTGTTCCGATCATCAGGATTACCTCTTCTGCTTCATATCCATCCAGTTCACCATGATAGACCCGCCAGAGAACATTCTCGATCCGGTCCCATCCATATCCCAGGTTCCGGTATCCCCGGGGAGCCATGTATTTTTTCCAGCTCTCGGGACCGTTGCATACAGGCCCTGCCGGTTCACCTCCCCAGAAATGGGTAATCGAATTACCTAATATAACAGCCCGGGGCGGATCTGTCCGGTTGAGTTCCAGAATAGATTCATGACGTGTGCGCCATTCATAGTTATGAGGTTCCCGCCGTTGAGTCACAGGACGATGGGTTGGGTAACTGGGTAGTTCGTATAATCCCAGGATTTCTCTTATTTTAAACATGACAACCGCTGCTTTGCTTTGCATGCCTCCATCATTATAGTGCACATAATCCACCCAACTGTCTATCGGAAGAGATTGCGTATCCTGCATATAGAAAAGTGCCGGTATCCCTTCGCTTTCTAAGCGTTCAAAGGCTTTTAGAGAAGCCCGGTTTGATTTTCCGGTATCTGCTTTTTTCTGTGTGTCCATATATTCATTGCTGTATCCGGAATGCTCAACAAGCAGGATCGGAGCTGTCTGGTATTGGCGAAGCGTCCTTACACAATGTAAAATCCGTTCTGTGATCTCTTCTTCATCAAACCGCACCAGGTTGGGCAGGCAATCCAGTACGTAGAGCTGTGCTTCCGTTTCACAAAGGAAATCAACCATCTCCGGTTCCATCCATCCGTTGCCGGAAAAGCCCAGATTGATGACCGGATAATCCAGCGAGCGTTGCATTATCGTAGTCCAGGCCATTCCCGGACGGCTGGCACAGGCGCCCTGCACAATGGAAGTGCCGTAAACCAGGATAGGTTTTTCCCCGGAAAGAGGTATAAAAGAGAAAGAGGCCTCTTCCGGTATCCCGATTTCAAGCCACTCTACACTATTATACAGAGGAAGATAAAGGCGGAATTCATAGCCATAGCTATGATAGGGACTGGGAGGAATATGTTTGAAATGATAGGTAATGGTGTCTTTAAAAGAGAAATCTCCCGCTAAATGCCGCTGTTGGCCGTCACTGTCAATGGCATATAAGTCAATACCGGATACACCGGTGGCCGGCATGTGAGGCATCTGATGCGCCCCATGTACCCCATAACGGACCCGGATTTCCGGTGTGTTGGAATAAAAGTGGATGGCTAATCCGGCTGACTGGCGGGACAGATTCCAGACCGGTTCACGCACTACACCTTTAGCCCGTTGTGGCAGCCGGGTGTATGTATCGCCAATCTCGGCCGCCCAGCCCTGGTTTTGGATGACCGGAAAACCGGCATTCATGGGGTTTATCCATTTCCAATCCGCATGCAGAACGAGGGTAAACGGGAAAAAAAGGAGTAACAGGTAGTACTTTTTCATGATATGATTGTTAACATATAGGTGTAAAAATGATCTTTACCTGCAAAGATAAACGAATTTATAGTTTAATTTGTGGTTTGGATTTTATCTTTACAGCTGTTTCATTGTAAATTCAAAAGAGATGAGAAGAACACAACTTTTACTTAGTATTATCTGCTTTCTATCCGTTTATGTGAATGCTCAAAAGAGTTACCAGCTTATGTCGCCGGATCAAAAATTAATGGCTGAAGTGTCAGTTGGCGAGGAGTTAACGATCACTTTGCTGCATGAAGAAACCATTGTACTGGCTCCCTCCAGAGTCTCTATGATTCTTCAGAACGGAGAAGTTTTCGGTGGAAAAGGAGAGATTCAGAAAGTAACCCGGGCTTCGGTAGATAAAGTAATCCCTTCTCCATTCTATAAAAAAGACGAGGTAAAAGATGTCTATAATGAAGTGGCTGTTCATTTCAGGGGAAATTACCGGCTGGTTGTTCGTCTCTATGACGATGGAATGGCGTACCGGTTTGAATCCCAGAAGCGGGGACCGATTACCGTAGTTTCCGAAACAATGGACCTCAATTTTAATGCGGACCATACGGTGTATGCGTCACATGTTAATAGCAAAGCTCCCACTTTTGAAGAACAATATTTTAATTCCTTCGAGAACCCGTATGTGGTGTTGCCCATTACGGAATTGAACCGGGAACGGCTTTTTATCCTGCCGTTACTGGTTGAAGTGGGAGATGGAAAGAAAGTCTGTATTACGGAGGCAGATCTGGAAGACTATCCGGGTATGTTTATGACCAATTCCAATGCCCTGTTTTCTTTGGATGCGTTGCATGCGCCTGTTCCGAAAACCACTCAGCAGGGAGGCCATAACCAATTGCAGATGCTTGTCACTGAACGTGAAAATTATATTGCCAAAACGCAGGGAACCCGTACTTTCCCCTGGCGTGTCTTTCTGGTTTCCACAGAAGATAAAGAACTGGCGGATTCAGATATTGTTTACCGGCTGGCTGCTCCTTCCCGGGTGCCGGATATTCATTGGATTAAACCCGGAAAAGTGGCCTGGGAGTGGTGGAATGACTGGAACCTGTATGGAGTGGATTTCAGTACGGGTATAAATAATGAAACCTATAAATATTATATTGATTTTGCCTCCCGGTATGGAATTGAATATGTTATCCTGGATGAAGGATGGGCGGTGAACTTACAGGCAGACCTGTTACAGGTGGTACCGGAAATTGATCTGCCGGACCTGGTCGCATACGCGAAGGAACGCAATGTCGGTATTATCTTATGGGCAGGCTACTATGCTTTTGACCGGGATATGGAACGGGTGGTAAAGCACTATTCGGAGCTGGGAGTAAAAGGGTTTAAACTGGATTTCATGGACCGGGATGACCAGGAGATGATCAATTTCCTGTACCGGGCGGCGGAAACGTGTGCGCGTCACCGGATGCTGGTCGATTTTCATGGAATCTGTAAGCCAACCGGTTTACAACGTACCTATCCGAATGTCGTAAATTATGAGGGAGTAAACGGCCTGGAACAGCTGAAATGGTCTTCTCCCGATTATGATATGGTGACCTATGATGTAACGATCCCTTTTATCCGGATGGTAGCCGGTCCGATGGATTACACGCAGGGCGCTATGCGGAATGCAACCCGCCGGGGATATTATCCTTCTTATTCCGAACCGATGAGCCAGGGAACCCGTTGCCGGCAACTGGCGATGTATGTCGTCTTTGAGTCACCACTGAATATGTTGTGTGATAGTCCGTCCAACTATATGAAGGAGGAAGAGTGTACGGAATTTATTGCTGAAGTGCCAACCGTATGGGACGAAACGATTGCTCTGGATGGAAAAGTGGGTGAGTATGTTGTCATAGCCCGCCGGAAAGGAGAGGTGTGGTACATCGGTGGTATGACCGATTGGGATGCACGTGAGATCGAACTGGACCTTTCGTTTTTGGAAGAAGGTTCTTACGAGGTTGAACTTTTCAGGGATGGCATAAATGCCGCCCGTGCTCCCCGGGATTATAAAAAAGAATCTTTTTCAATAGGAGAGAGTACAAAGTTGAAACTACAACTGGCACCCGGAGGAGGTTTTGCGATAAAGGTAAAAAAAAACTCCGCCCCGTAAAGTCCCCCCTTTAGGGGGCGGAGGGGGTTACTCTTTACACTCTCTGTGCAGATCCTTGCTCAGGCGCATGGCGCAGAAGTTCGGGCCGCACATGGTACAATATTCACCATCATGAACAGAACTTTCTTTGTAATACTTCATAGCCCGTTCCGGGTCGAGAGACAGATTAAACTGGTCTTTCCAGCGGAAGTCAAACCGGGCTTTACTCAATGCATTGTCCCGTACCTGTGCACCCGGGTGTCCTTTGGCCAGATCGGCAGCATGGGCAGCGATTTTATAAGCAATCACTCCATTCCGTACATCCTCTTTGTTCGGTAATCCGAGATGCTCTTTGGGAGTCACATAACAGATCATGGCTGTGCCGTACCAGGCAATCTGAGCCGCGCCGATCGCAGAAGTAATATGATCGTATCCCGGTGCAATATCGGTGGTCAACGGACCTAAGGTATAGAACGGAGCATTCCGGCAGGCATATTGCTGCTCTTTCATATTCTGTTCAATCTTATTCATCGGTACATGTCCCGGTCCTTCAATGATGACCTGTACAAACTGGTCCCAGGCAATATCTGTTAGCTTACCCATGGCATGCAATTCGGCAAATTGTGCCGCATCATTCGCATCGTAGATGGAGCCCGGACGTAACCCGTCGCCAATCGAAACCGCGACATCATAAGTTTTCAGTATCTCGCAGATCTCTGCAAAATGAGTATACAGGAAGTTTTCCTGATTGTGGATCTGCATCCATTTACTCATGATAGAACCACCACGTGATACGATTCCGGTCAGGCGGTTCGCCGTCAGGCCGATATGGTCTTTCAGCAGGGCGGCATGGATCGTGAAATAGTCCACCCCCTGTTCCGCCTGTTCGATCAGCGTATCGCGGTACATCTCCCAGTTCAGGTCTTCCACCCGTCCGTCTACCTTTTCCAACGCCTGGTAAATAGGAACGGTTCCCATCGGTACCGGACAGTTGCGGATGATCCACTCCCGGGTTTCATGTATATTATTCCCGGTTGAAAGGTCCATGAGGGTATCGCCTCCCCATTTGCAACTCCAGATCGCTTTTTCAATTTCCTCCTCAATCCCTGAGGAAAGGGCAGAGTTACCAATATTCGTGTTGATCTTTACCAGGAATTTCCGGCCGATGATCATCGGTTCGGCTTCCGGGTGGTTGATATTAGCCGGAATAATCGCCCGGCCGGCTGCCACCTCTTTGCGTACAAAGTCAGGTGTAATATAGGATTTGAGGCCCAACGCTTCAATTTGCTGGTTTTCCCGGATTGCTACATATTCCATTTCCGGTGTGATGATCCGCCGTTTGGCATAATACATCTGGGTAATATTCTTTCCGGGTTTGGCCCGCAGGGGCAGGTGTTGTACCGGAAACCGGATCGCATCCAGGGTAGGATCCGCCAGCCGTTGGCGTCCGTATTCGGAAGATAATTCGGTCAACCGGATCAGGTCTTTGCGTTTGCTGTACCAGTCACGGATACGGGGT
The DNA here is from genome assembly GCA_021201565.1 of Tannerellaceae bacterium. Taxonomy (GTDB): domain Bacteria; phylum Bacteroidota; class Bacteroidia; order Bacteroidales; family Tannerellaceae; genus UBA4116. Next base: position 2,636 of record JAJQES010000041.1, on the reverse strand, counting down.
AAACCCTGATAAAGGTCAATGGGAATTTTCGGATCAGAGAAAGGCCCGCTGGTGTCATATACGATCACAGGGTTATTTTTCTTAACAATTTTGTTTCCTTCCCCGTCTACAGTTACGGTATCAGTTAGTTTGATTTTACGCATACCCACCCGGATCTTATTGATCTCACCGGGAATATACACTTTTTCGGATGCTGGGTAAGTAATGCGTGTATTATTTTTACCGGACATATTTATAAATTAGTTTTTAAATTTATTCTGGAAGTGACATGGTTTTAGAATAGATATGGATTCATATCAGAAACACCTTCCAGTGCAAAGATAGGAATAAAGCCTTGCTTACACCAACAGGAAAGCTAAAAACTGGCGGGTCGTATGGGAATAATTCTTCTCTTTTTATATCTTTGTTACACTTTCCTATACAGAATACAATCACATTATTTTATATAGTTTATGAACCTGTATAATCATTTGTATATATTGACAGGTGGGCCCGGTAGTGGTAAAACATCTGTTTTAAATCAGTTGCGTGAAAAGGGGTATCGTTGTGTAGATGAGGGGGCGCGCCGGATTATTCGTGAAGAGAGGGAGTGGGGAGGAACAGCTTTGCCCTGGGAGGACCGGTCTGCCTATACCGCCCGGATGCTTTCGGCTTCCATCAGGAGTTATCAGGAGCACCAACCGGCCAACGGCATCTGTTTTTTTGACCGGGGTATCCCGGATACGTATGGGTACAGCCGTCTGGTGGGGCTGCATGAAGAGGAACAGATCGGGAAAGAAACCCTTCTCTATCCTTATAATGAAAAAGTCTTTTTGTTTCCTCCCTGGCAGGCGATTTATGAGACCGATACGGAACGGAAGCAGGATTTCGGAGAGGCGTTAAGAACGTACCGGGTTTTGAAAGAAACTTATCAGAGTTTAGGATATACCCTTATAGAAGTTCCGGAAACAACCATAGAAGAAAGAGTACAGTTTATACTGGACGCTGTTAAATAACCGTGTTGTAACAAGTAGTTCCTTTGAGACTTACAAGAGACAATATGTTCAATTTGGACGGAGGGGATCTCCAGATCCCCGACTAAGGAATATCAGGATCTCCTGATCCGAAAAAAATATACGGATAGGTATTTATAACCGGATCACAGATCCAAATACTCATCCAGTCGGGGATCTGGAGATCCCCTCCGGGCAAAAATAAATTTTAGTTTAGTAAATTGAAATACTCTACCTGTGAAAAATAGAGTATTTTTTTGTATATTTAAACCCATTAATAAACTAAACAGTTATGAAACTACACGAGGCTATAATCTACGTATTAAGAAAGAAAAATACTCCAATGACCACCCGTGAAATTGCAGATGAGATTAATAAATACAATTTATATGAGCGAGGTGATAAAACAGATGTTCCTCCTTCCCAGATTTCTGCAAGGATAAAATCTGATACATATGCTAAATATTTTATTAAAGATGGGAAATATATAACATTAGCAAAATAAAGTTTGCTCTATATTATTTCTTCTCTGAAATTAAAATATATTGTTAAATCAATTTTATTATTAAATTTGTAGCGACTATGGAAGTGACCATAGTTGTATAATAAGCTATTAACAAAGCGTTAAATTGAATTCGGAGTCATCAAATACCGCAAATATCTTGACTTTTACCCCTCTGAATCGCAAATTTGACGCTCACGATTGTTATATACAATATAGCAGCGTGAGCGCAGATTTGTCGGGGGTAGGGTTCTTTGCGGTTCCCGATGAACGACATTTCTGTTGTTTGCGCTGCTTTTTTATATTTATAAAAACCGTAAGCTTTGTTTTTACTCTATCCTTTATACTTAGCTGTAATAATAAAAGATATAATATAAGTGAAGATTTTATAGAAGAAATTGACACTCTGAATGGTAAAACCGGAAGAATTATTTATATAGTGGAGTTTCCGGATGAGACATATATATTTAGCATATAAGCTCTGTTAGTATTCGCCAAACCCATAGCAATTTGCTTATTGGGGTTTTCTTATTTTTCATTTTAGCAATAGGATAAGTCCAGGCATGTGAATGCCTGGACTTTATTAAAAACACAGTTAATCAATATCGGTAGCTTGTGGAAATTCTCCATATAAACGATTCTGGCCGGAGGGGGATCTGGAGATCCCCTCCATCCAAACATGTGCTTATCCCCCTATATGAAGAGAGCGTAACGAACAACTGGGGACAGAAATTCAGATCTTATACACTACACTCCCGGCATCCCATTCTCTCTGGGCGGAGGGGATCTCCGGATCCCCGACCAATAAGTATAAGCATCTCCCGATCTGGAAAAATATACGGATAGGTATTTATAACCGGATTACAGATCCAAATACTCATCCAGTCGGGGATCTGGAGATCCCCTCCATCCAAAGAGATCCAAAAATCCGTGTCGTGTAATGGCTGTGATAGACACGGACTCGGAGATCCGCGCCAGCATGTCAGCATGTGATCCGCGATTCCTCATGTCCTATGGAGTCCCCCCTTTAGGGGGCGGAGGGGGTAAAAAAAACGGAACACCTGTTACCAGATATTCCGTTTGAGTATTGTGACCGCGACAGGATTCAAACCTGTAACCGGCTGATCCGTAGTCAGCTACTC
>JAJQES010000284.1 GCA_021201565.1 Tannerellaceae bacterium | reverse complement strand
AGGAGTATTAGAATCTGTGATTCTAAAAATAAATAAATACCGAATAAACCGGGACGTATGTGTGATTAAAGCGGATTAAAAATCCTTATACTCAACAGGCGGGGATTATAAATCCCCTTCAACCAACAAAAAAGACACGGATCAGCAGATCCGCGCCAGCGAGGGTTGCAAATCCCCTCTGACCAGATACTACCCAGGACGTTGTCCTGGGCTAAGATAAGCCGTCCCTCCGGGACTTTTTTATTCTTTATCTATGAAGCCGATGGCGTCTGCCAGGCTGTCGGACTTATTTTTGATAAGGTGGCGGATGGTATGAAAGGGATAGAAAGAATAGGTTCCGTTTTCACGGTTTGTGTGAATGGTGTATTCTGTTTCCCCATCAGTTACCTGCGCCTTCCAGTACCCTTCGTAGGTCCGGTTCAGGTAGTGCCCCAGTAATGCGCCTGTCACGTCAATGAATTGTTGTTCGTCTATGCCTGAATCTTCCAGGCCTCCTTCATACCACCACCGGATCAACAGATCCAGGTCTTCGGTCGTATGGGTATGAATGGTTACATCAGGGCCGGCCAGTTTGATAAATCTTTCTCCGAAGACAAGAGCAGAAAAGATAAACGAACGCTGTTCCCCATCCAGTTGTTGCAGGGTGTGAAGCCAACCGTCCCCGTGTTTTTCCGGAGTGAAAAGTAGTTTGTTGGCGGATGGAGTTTTTTCCATAGGATCTTTCTTATTTTTGCTTTCCATGATGTTTGTTATTAGTCAGGATCATGTAGGACAAAGATAAGAAAAAAGATCAGATATAGTACTCAATCGTATCAATTAATCCTGCCTTCAAGGCATATCTTGTTGCATCATGTATGTTGTTGACTTCCAGTTTCCGGAAGATGTTTTTTTTATGGGTGATCACGGTATATACACTCAGGTTACGTTCGCAGGCGATCTCTTTGGCGGATTTGCCCAGCGCAATGGCTTTGAGAATCTCCTTTTCGGTGGCTGTGAGATGCTCCTTGTTGGTCTGTGTATCCCGCCGGTAATGAAGTAACATGCGTGTAATGGGATTGCAGATAAAGTTTTCGCCTTTCATCGCATAGACCAGGGCGGCGTTGATCTCATTCAGTTCGCACCGTTTCAGGACAAAACTGAAACTGGGATTTGCACAATAGCGGTTCAGGATCTCTTCCCGGATGTCATCGCTGAAGAGTAACCAGTGTACGTCCGGATATTGTTGGTGGTAAGTACTCAGGGATATTTCATTTATACATTCCGAAAGGTGCAGGTCAATCACCACTACCGCGTTGGGATAGGACAGGAGGTGCTGATCCAGTTCGCCGGCGGTTTCCGCCTCTTGTATGACAGGATTTTTAAAGGTGTCCTGTTGCAACAGGTGGCGGATCCCCACACGGGTGATCCCCTGTTTATCTGCCAGAATAAAGGTTTTCATAATTTATTTTGTTTTACCGGTGTAAACCGCATTCTTTATGTTCCGGATTCTCCCACCACCACCGCCCGGCACGAATATCTTCATCCGGTTGGATGGCTCGTGTACAAGGTTGGCAGCCAATGCTGGGAAATCCTTTGTCATGCAGTGGATTGTAGGGAATCGCCCGTTCCCGGATCTCTTTTTTTATCTGTTCATCTGTAAAGAAAGCCAGGGGGTTGAGTTTGACCAGCTGGTTTTTTTCATCCCATTCCACTATCCGCAGGGCCTGGCGGGTAACGGACTGGCTTTGCCGGAGTCCGCAAATCCAGACCTCGAGTCCCCGGAAAGCTCTTTTCAATGGTTCCAGTTTACGTACCTCACAACAGGCCTTCCGTTGGTCAATGGTGTAGTAGAATCCGTTAACACCCTGTTGGCGGACCAGTTGTTCGACCCGGGCAGGATCCGGGAAATAAACCTCCATCCGGATATTGTATTTCCGGTTGGTTTTGTCGATCAGACTATAGGTTTCCGGAAAGAGCCGGCCGGTATCCAGGGTGAAAATACGGGTCTGCGGGTCGATCCGGACAATCATATCCGTCAGTACCTGGTCTTCCAGGCTGAGGCTGGAGGCCAGCGCGATTTTATCTTTGAATGCTTTCAAAAAGTAGGAAAGTACTTCTTCCGGTGCTTTGTTATTATAGGCTTCGTTTAATTCTTCTGCCAGTTCTTTGTTTATCATCTTTTCTCTTTTATAAGTGTACAGCCGTTGGTGATCAGGCTTCAATCATCCCGGCTGCTACGGTTTCGTTTGTAAATTCATCGACCAGGATCAGGCTACCTGTGATCCGGTTTGTCCGGTATAGGTCATATTTCAGCGGTTGGGACATGTGAAGGGTCACTCCAGCAATGTCATTCATCCGTACTACACCGTCATGTTCAGTTACCTTTTCCAATGTACTGATATTTACTTTATGGCGGATTTCCCGGATTACTCCCCGGAGTTCACAGGTGGTATGCCGTACGATGTATTTCCCGCCTGCTGACATTCCTTTGGGATTAAACCAGCAGAGTGTTAAACAAATTGTATTTCCGGTATGGGGAAGAGCGTGGCTCTGTACCAGCATATCTCCCCGGCTGATATCTACATTATCTGTCAGGGTGAGTATCACGGAGTCCCCGGTGGACGCTTCAGAAAATTCCTGGCCGCCTTCATAAATCCCCTGGATAGTAGAGGTGGTACCGGAGGGTAGAATGGTAACCGGATCACCGGTGCGAAACACGCCTCCCGCTACCTGTCCGGCATATCCCCGGAAATCATGGAACGTTTCTTTATGGGGGCGTATCACATACTGTACTGGAAACCGTCCGGCAGTACCTCCTTTTTCTGTGTGTACAGGGATTTGTTCCAGATATTCCAGAAGGGAAGGCCCTGTATACCAGGGAGTCCGTCCGGAAGAGTTTACTACATTGTCTCCTTCCTTAGCTGAAATAGGGAAGAAACGTACGTTTCTCAACCCGGTCTTTTCTATAATAGATTTATATTCATTACAGATGGAATCAAACACTTCCCTGGAAAAGTCCACCAGGTCCATTTTGTTGATTGCTACTATCACATATGGGATCCCTAACAGGGAAGTGATGTAACTATGGCGCAGCGTCTGTTCCAGGATACCCTGCCGGGCATCAATCAGGAGGATGGCCGCGTCGGCAGTAGATGCTCCCGTCACCATGTTGCGGGTATATTCAATATGTCCCGGGGTATCCGCTATAATAAATTTTCGTTTGGGAGTAGCAAAATAGCGGTAAGCTACATCGATGGTGATGCCCTGTTCCCGTTCGGCCCGTAACCCATCAGTCAGCAGAGCCAGGTTTACTTCAGCACTGCCCAACCGGGAACTGGCCCGTGTGACTGCTTCCAGTTGATCTTCAAACACTGATTTACTATCATATAATAACCGCCCGATCAGGGTGCTCTTCCCGTCATCTACGCTTCCCGCTGTGGTAAAGCGTAGTAATTCCATATCTAAATAACCTTTGTTCATTGTCAATTGCTTAAAAATATCCTTCTTTTTTACGGTCTTCCATAGCAGCCTCTGAACGTTTGTCGTCGGACCGGTTACCGCGTTCGGTTACCCGTGAGGAGGCTATCTCCCGGATAATATCTTCTACGGTGTAAGCGTAGGAATCGATCAGGCCGGTACAGGTGATATCCCCAATGGTACGGCAGCGTACCTGTTTGTGTACCGGCTGCTCTGCCTCTTTTCGCCGGATACACGGTTCAGCGGCCAGCCAGATGCCATCCCGTTCAAAGACTTCCCGTTCGTGAGTGAAGTAGAGACCGGGTAGTTCGATCTGTTCCTGCAGGATATACTGCCAGACATCCATCTCGGTCCAGTTGCTGATGGGGAATATCCGGAAGTGTTCACCCGGTTGTTTACGGCCATTGAAAATATTCCACAACTCCGGCCGTTGGTTTTTCGGATCCCATTGCCCGAATTCATCCCGGTGGCTGAAGATCCGTTCTTTGGCCCGTGCTTTTTCCTCATCCCGGCGGGCGCCTCCGATAGCCGCGTCAAATCTGTATTTTTCCAGTGACTCCAGCAGGGTGACGGTTTGTAGTTTGTTGCGGCTGGCATGGATCCCTTTTTCTTCTGCGACCGTTCCCCGGTCAATGGATTCCTGTACGGAACCCACCAGGAGTTTTACATCCAGTTTCTTTACCAGTGTATCCCGGTATTCGAGGGTTTCCCGGAAATTATGCCCGGTATCAATATGCAGGAACGGAAAGGGTATCGCAGCCGGATAAAAGGCTTTCCATGCTATATGGGCAATGACGATGGAATCTTTTCCGCCGGAGAAAAGAAGGGCCGGCCGTTCAAACTGGGCAGCGACCTCCCGTAAAATGTAAATGGATTCTGCTTCCAGTTCTTTTAAGTGATTCGCAGTGCGTTGGTTCATATCTTATCTGTTTTTGAAATATCGTTTCATCACTTCTAATGTATAATCCAGTTGTTCCGGGGTGTGGGCGGATGAAAGGAAGTTACCTTCCAGTTGTGAAGGGGAGAGGTAGATGCCATGCCGGAACGTATACCGGAAAAAGTCTGCAAAGGCTTCCCGGTCACTTTGGGTGGCATCCGCGAAGTTGCGTACCTCTTTTCCGGAGAAGAACAGGGTAAAAACAGACCCGGTATGATTGAGCCGGACTCTTTTGCCGGAGACAATCTCCTCCAGGAGAATAAAAAATTCACTGCTTTTCTGGTCCAGCTCCCGGTAAAAACCCGCTTCTTCCAGTAAATGAAGCGTCGCTAATCCGGCCTGCATAGCAACCGGGTTCCCGCTCAGGGTACCTGCCTGGTAGACATTCCCCAGGGGAGCCAGGTGTTGCATGATCTCCCGGCGTCCTCCGAACGCTGCAGCCGGAAAGCCTCCTCCTACTATTTTTCCCACAGTAGTCAGGTCCGGGGTGATGCCATAGACTTGTTGTGCACCCCCCCGGCTGAGCCGGAACCCGGTGATCACTTCATCAAAAACCAGCAGGGCCCCATAGTGCCGGGTAATCTCCCGCAGGAAGGCCAGGAATCCCTCTTCCGGTAGTACGACTCCCATGTTGCAGGCAACAGGTTCCAGAATGACCGCGGCAACAGCTTCCCCGTGGTTCCGGAAAAATGTTTCGACTGCCGCGGGGTCATTATAGGGCAATGTGATGGTATATTTTACAAATCCGCCGGGTACACCGGCGGAACTGGCGCCCCCGATGGAGGCGACTCCTGATCCGGCATTGACCAACAGGTGGTCAGCATGTCCGTGGTAGCACCCTTCAAATTTGACCAGCAGGTCCCGCCCGGTATATCCCCGTGCCAGCCGGACAGCACTCATGACCGCTTCGGTCCCGGAACTGACGAACCGTACCTGTTCCATAGAAGGAATAAAACAGCGGACTTTTTCCGCCAGCCGGGTTTCTGTTTCACAGGGAATTCCGTAGCTTGTCCCTTTGTCAATGGCTTGCCGGGCAGCGGCTTTGACAGATTCATGCCCGTGACCGGCGATAAAGACTCCCCAGGAAAGACAAAAGTCGATAAACCGGTTGCCGTCTATATCTGTCAGCTCTGCCCCCTGTGCTTTTTCAATAAACAGGGGCGTTTCGCGGACACTTTGCAGAGCACGTACCGGACTGTTGACACCTCCCGGAATCACTTCAACGGCTTGTTGCCAGGCTATTTCTGATTGTTTTCTTTCCATTGGGCAGCAAATTCTTTTGCATAGTAAGTAATAATATAGTTTGCACCGCTTCGTTTAATGGCAGTGAGACTTTCATAAAAGGTGTTCTGTTCATCCAGGTATCCCAGTTGGGCGGCTGCTTTCAGCATGGCATATTCGCCGGATACCTGATAAGCGACTAACGGGATTTCCGGAAAACGGGTATGGGCCCGCTGGAGAATGTCCAGATAAGCTAATGCCGGTTTTACCATGACCCAGTCAGCTCCTTCTTCAATATCCGCTTCAATCTCCCCGAGTCCCTGGTCACGGGTACGGTAATCCATCTGGTAACTTTTCCGGTCACCAAATACCGGCGCGGATTGGGCCGCATCCCGGAAAGGTCCGTAAAAAGAGGATGCATATTTAGCAGAGTAGGCCAGGATACGGGTGGGAAGTTCTTCTTTCTGTAATACAGTCCGGATCGCTTCCACCTGTCCGTCCATCATGGAAGAGGGAGCTACGAAATCGGCCCCGGCCAGGGCATGCTGCCGGGCCATCTCTGCCAGTAAAGGGAGTGTAGTGTCATTTTCCACCTCATTTCCCTGCAATAAGCCGCAATGCCCATGGCTGGTATATTCACAAAGGCAGACATCGGTAAATATTACTATTTCCGGAAATTCCTTTTTGACGGCCCGGATGGTACGTACGATCAGGGAACCGGGAGAATAGGCAGCGGTACCCCGCTCATCTTTTACCTCTTCATCTACTACCCCAAAGAGTAAGATCTTATTCACCCCGTGTTTTACCGGCAAAACCAGGTCCTGCAGCAGGCGGTCAATGGTAAAGCGGTATACACCCGGCATACTCCGGATCTCTTCTTTCCGGTTATTTCCTTCGATAATGAAGTAGGGATAGATGAATTCATCCGGTGAAAGAGTAACGTCGGCATAGCGGTTGCGCACAGTTTCGCTGGTTCTGTAAGGTCTGAATCGTTTCATGCGGTTATAGGGGTTTTTGTATTTGTTTGTTGTTTTATCCGTTCAAAGGCTTCCCGGGTGATTTTGCCTTTTAACAGGTATTCCCGTCCGTCCGGAAATTCACCGTAGAGAGCATAAAACCGTTCGACACAGGAAGGAGAGGTAAAAGCGATGGAAGTAATATCACTCAGGTCGATCTTTTCCACATCTTCCGGCAGCCGGTTGTGATAGGCCGTTACACAGATCACCCCAAATCCCAGCTGCCGGAGTCCTTCCGGCAGGATCGGTAAGGCAATGTCGGAACGGGGAATCAGGACTTCTCCCGGCGAGACTGCCCGGAACAGTGCTATTACTCCGTAGGAGTCTTCTGTGGCAGCCTCCAGGTCCGGTTCTATTCCTTTGGAGCGGAGCACATCGGAGGTGACTTTGCCGATGGAGGCGATCCGGAGTCCCTGCAACGCACGACTATCTTTTTTTGCCTGTTTCAGCGCTTCAAAGAAGTACCGGACTGCATACCGGCTGGTGAAAAGCAGGTAATCGAACTCCTGTAAACGGTGGATTACCTGTAGCAGGGGAGCCTGGTCGGTTACGGGCCGGATCGCAATCAACGGTTGATGGATCACCTCGTCGGTCGTGTCATAGCCGGAGACAAGGCTGCCGGTATGTAATATTTTCCGGGGTCGGGGGGCAGCCTGTGCCTCTTTTCGCTGGCGTACTACTTCTCCTACCAGGATAATCAAAGGGGTGGGATAAGAGCGGGTGGATTCCTGCAACCGGTCCAGCGTAGTGAAAAACTCCTGTTGGTCCGGCCGGGATACGTTGTGAACCAGTAAGACCGGTGTTTGTTTGTGCCATCCTTTCCGGATCAGGCGGATCGCAATCTCCCGGATGCGTCCGGCTCCCATATAAAAGACCAGCGTGTCTGCCCGGGGAATGGCTATGTCCGGATGATGCCCGGAGACGAATGCAACGGAGGAAGCCATCCCCCGGTGAGTCAGTGAGATACGGGAGCAGGCAGCCATAGCACTTGCGGTGGTGATGCCGGGAATCACTTTTACCGGGATAAAATGGCTTTCCAGCCAGGCAATTTCTTCTCCTCCGTGAGCAAAAATCATCGGATCCCCTCCTTTTAACCGGACTACTTTTTTCCCTTCCCGGGCAGAGGCCAGTAGCAGATGGTTAATCTCAGCCTGCTCTTTAGAGTGATGGCCGCTTCGTTTGCCGGCATAACTTTTTATGGCTGTGAACCGTTCCAGAAACACCGGATCGGTCAAATCATCAAAATAGATAATGTCTGCCTCTTCCAGCGCTTTATATCCGGCATACGTCAGGAGTTCCGGGTTGCCGGGGCCAAATCCCACAAGAGTAACTGTTCCATAATTACCCCGGATATCCAGGGGTGCACACCATTCCTTTACCCATTCGTTCCCTTTCCGGGCAGTAATGGCCAGATGGCCTTGTAACGGATGGGTCCGGAAAGGGAGTATTTCACTGGCTTTGTGTGCCAGTCCCAGCCGTTGAAGGGCACAGGTTGCCACAATCAATCCGTCTACTGCCCCGGAGGTTACCTGGGCGATCCGTTCTTCAATAGTTCCCCGGATAGATACCACTTCCACATCGGGACGAAGAGCTATTACTTCCTGTTTCCGTGCCGGTGAACTGGTCCCTATACGTGCTCCCGCAGGCAACTGGAACAAAGTCTGTTGGTCCCGGCTTACCAGTGAGTCTGTTCCGGTTAATCCGGCTGTTAAAGCAACCACTTCAATTCCTTCCGGCAACGGAAAGGGGAGGTCTTTGGCTGAATGTACAGCCATATCAGCCTCTCCACGGAGAAGAGCTTCGTCTAACTCCCTGGTAAACAGGTCTGCCGGGGGGGTTTCCAGCAGGGAGATCTCTTTATGACGGTCTCCCCAGGACGTTACGCACCGGATGTCTGCTGTTACAGGCAGGGAATGACATACCTGCAATGCACGTAGTACCTCTTCCGTTTGTATCTGTGCCAGACGGCTGGCCCGGCTGATAATATGTACTGTTCTCTTTTGCTCCATCCTCACTTCGATTAAAGTGTGGATGCAAAAGTAGGGGCTGAAGGGTAGGAACAAAATACCATATAGAGGGTATATTTTACCCCTGAATGTGGTATGATTCCGGAATATAGAAGTTAAGAAGTAAGAAATAAGAAGTGAGAAGTAAATTTTAAATTTAGCTGGTGCGGATCTCCGGATTGTAGACCGGCCGTAGGCCATCAGGAGTGCCCGGAAGATGTCTCTGTAATTTATAAAGAGATGATTTAGTAGAAGTTTCCCTCTCCGGAGACTACTCTTTACCAACATCTTTTCACCCTCGTAGAGGGTAATATATGTTAGCCCCCGGCAACGCTGCAAGCTGTTAAATTCTCCATTTTAAGTCCCGGAGGGACGCCCTATGTTAGCCCAGGGCAACGCCCTGGGTTTGAATACGTTGTCTGTGTTGAGTCCTGAAGGGACGGCATAAATTACGATCTATTTATCTGTCACTATTTTATTATGCCGTGCTTACAGCACTCAAATCTACTTACTTTCTGTACCCCAGGGGGTTGCCCTGGGCTAACATAGGGCGTCCCTCCGGGACTTCATAAAAATCATAAAGG
>JAJQES010000429.1 GCA_021201565.1 Tannerellaceae bacterium | reverse complement strand
TTTATATACTTTTGATATATTAATATCATTAACTACACTATAAAGCAAGAAAAATGGAGAAGATTGACAAACTGGACAGACAAATACTACATATTATATCAAAGAATGCCCGTATTCCTTTCAAAGATGTGGCAGAGGAATGTGGTGTGTCCCGTGCAGCTATCCATCAGCGGGTACAACGGATGATTGATATGAATGTGATAGTTGGCTCCGGTTATCATATTAATCCCAAGATTTTAGGATTTAATACCTGTACTTATATTGGTGTGAAACTCGAAAAGGGTTCTATGTATAAAGATGTAGTACCTGAATTTGAGAAAATACCGGAAGTAGTAGAATGTCATTTTACGACAGGTCCATACACCATGCTTATTAAATTGTATGCAAAGGACAATGAGCATCTGATGGAATTATTGAACACAAAAATTCAGGAAATCCACGGTGTGACGGCTACTGAAACATTGATTTCTTTACGGCAAAGTGTAAAAAGGGAAATTCCTATTTTCTCAGCAATGGAAGAATAACTATTTATTATAAAGTAGAATAAGCTCCCGGTTTCCACGCAGAGACCGGGATTTTTTATCATTAAAAACCTATTTCTATTTTCTGTCAGGTTTATTATCTTTGCATATCAATGAATGGCAATTAGTACTCAAAATCTTATGAAAGTCAAATGCTGGATCTGTTATCTGCTGCTTATTATCTGTTTACCATTATCGGCTCGAATTGACCATGAATACTGTTTCAGGGTTTATTTGAAAGATAAAGGAGAAACCGGATATAGAGTCTCTTCTCCTGAAGCATTTCTGACAAAGCCGGCTATTGAAAGAAGAAAGAAAAGCGGTATCGCTATTAATGAAACGGATCTGCCTATTCCGGTAGCTTATATAGATTCTTTGCGTGATCTGGGCGCTTTGCCGGTTACACAAAGTAAATGGTTATCAACAGTGGTGGTCGCATCCCCGGATAGTTTGATCGGAGACCGGATCAGTAACCTTTCTATGGTTGATTCTGTTAAATGGATATGGAAAGGCAAACGACGGATTTCTGAAGATGTAACCCGGGAAGAACTCTCTTTAAAAACGGAGGAAGTTCCGTTAATGCAAAAATACGGCTATGCTGAGAAACAAATAGAGATGTTGAATGGAATCTGGTTGCATGAAAAAGGATATACAGGGAGAGGAGTCTCGGTAGCCGTGATTGATGCCGGATTCAGAAATGTAGACCGTATCGGGGCATTTTATTCCTTACGTATGCAGGGAACCCATAATTCGGTGTCCCGGGAAGAATCTGTTTTTGAAGGCGATGACCATGGCACTAAAGTTCTCTCCTGTATGGCGGCGAATCTGCCGGGAGTGATGGTCGGAACTGCTCCTGAGGCAGATTATTGGTTAATTAAAAGTGAAGATAACCGGTCGGAGTTTCCTATTGAAGAAGATTATTGGGCGGCGGCCGTAGAATATGCTGATAGTGTAGGCGTGGAAGTGATTACTTCGTCATTGGGCTATTTTCATTTTGATGTGGAAGAAATGAATTATGATCAATCTTCACTGGATGGAAATACGGCTTTTATCAGCCGGGCTGCCAGACAAGCTGCTGAGAAAGGTATATTACTGTTTTGTAGTGCGGGAAATGAAGGAAACGGAGCCTGGGGAAAAATTACTTTTCCGGCTGATGTGGAAGAGATTATAACGGTAGGTGCGATCACTTTGGAAGGTGAGAAAAGTAGTTTTAGTTCAACAGGCTTTACGGCTGATTACCGGGTAAAGCCTGATGTAGTGGCTTTGGGAAGCGGATGTACGGTCCTGGATGCCCGGGGCGCTGTCCGGTATGCGAATGGAACCTCTTTCTCAACTCCTATTTTGGCCGGATTGGGCGTTTGTCTGTGGCAGGCTTTCCCTACTCTTACCAATTATCAGATTGCAGAGATCCTGCGAACGGTGGCTTCCCGGAAGAATCGTCCTGACGCTGAGGTCGGATATGGGATGCCCGATATGAAGAAAGCGTATGAATTAGCAAAACAAATGTCTGAAGAAATATAAATGCAGAAGAAGGAAGAATTAAGTTTACTGGAATTAAATAACCGGATCAAAAAGGTTTTGACCGGCACATTTGTGGAGACCTATTGGGTCAGAGCAGAAATGTGGGATGTCCGTATGAATTCTGCTTCCGGGCATTGTTATCTGGAACTGGTGGAAAAGCATGCGGTTACCGGACGGATTATGGCACGTGCACGTGCGAATATCTGGGCAAAGACATTTGCTTATCTTAAACCCTACTTTGAAATGGAGACCGGCCGGGCGTTTGCTTCCGGTCTGGAAGTCCTGATCAATGTCATGATTGAATATCATGAAATCTATGGGATCAGTTATACCGTGATTGATATTGACCCGGCTTATACGTTGGGAGAGATCGTAAAAAAACGGCTGGAAGTGATCCGCTGGCTGCAGGAAGATGGGATTTTTACCCTGAACCAGGAGTTGCCGTTTCCTGAACTTCCTAACCGCATCGCAGTCATCACTTCTCCGACAGCTGCCGGTTATGAGGATTTCCTGACTCATCTGCATACTAATCCGGATGGATATGTATTCTATACCAAATTATTTCCTGCGGTCATGCAGGGAGAAAAGGTCGAGGAATCCATTATCAGTGCGTTGGATAAAATTTATGAACAATTGGACTATTTTGATCTGGTAGTGATTATCCGTGGCGGAGGTGCCACTGTCGATTTGAATTGTTTTGATTCCTATCCGCTGACAGCCAGTTGTGCCCAGTTTCCACTTCCGATCCTTACCGGGATCGGACATGAAAGAGATGATACCATTCTGGACCTGGTGGCCCATAAACGTTTAAAAACTCCGACTGCGGTGGCTGAGTTCCTGATCCATTATATGGCTTCAGTGGCTTTTGAACTGAATGATGTGAGACAGGCTGTATTGGGAAGTGCGATGGATGTACTGGAGACAGAGAAGCGGATTTTGCAGGCAATTGGTTCCCGTTTTCCGGGCATTACGACTAACCGGATCGAAAAAGAACGTTCCCATATCAATTTTATAGGAAATCAGTTGCAGGTCGCAGCTTTTAATTTGTTGGGAAATAAGAAAGCAGAAGTCACACAGATACAAAACCAGTTACGAAGTTCAGCCCTTAAAGTGCTGAACATGAATGACCAGTATCTGGAGCTGACAGAACAATTTATCAAAATGGTCTCTCCTGAGTATATATTAAAGCAGGGATATAGTTTGATTCTGAAAAACGGTAAAATTATTAAACGGGCTGAAGAACTGGAGACCGGAGAGACTATCACTATTCATTTTGATGATGGTAAAGTAAAAGGACAAATTCTCTAAAAGAAATAAAGCTATATGTCAAAAAATAAAGAAACCTATCAGGAAGCAATTGAGAAGTTACGCCAGATCGTTGTCGACATTGAAAGTGGACAACTGGAGGTGGATATTTTATCAGAAAAGGTAAAAGAGGCTTCCCGGCTAATCAAACTCTGTAAGGAGAAACTGTTTAAAGTGGATGAAGAGGTTAAGAAAGTGTTAGACGAACTGGAATAATGAAGCGGTATGTCGTGATTGTGGCCGGAGGAAAAGGCTTACGGATGGGAAAAGATCTGCCGAAGCAATTTATTCCTTTTCAGGGTAAACCCCTTCTGATGCATACGATGGAAGTCTTCTTTACCTGGGACCCGGCTATCCGGATCATCCTGGTTTTACCTACCGGCCATCAGGCCTATTGGAAGATGTTGTGTGAAGAACTTCCTTTTACTGTTCCTCACCGGATTGCTACCGGCGGAGAGACCCGTTTTCATTCGGTGCTGAATGGATTACAATGTATCACGGATTCCGGGTGGGTTGCTGTGCATGATGGAGTACGGCCGTTTGTCTCTGCTGAAGTACTGGAACGTTGTTTCCGGGAAGTACATCAATCCGGGGCTGTGATTCCTGTCGTTCCTATAGTGGATTCTTTACGGAAAAAGGAAGAAAACGGCAGTGTGCCGGTTGACAGAAATCTCTACCTTGCCGTACAGACTCCGCAGGTTTTTGAGGTTGATTTATTGAAAAAAGCGTATGCGCAACCTTATTGTGACCTGTTTACAGACGATGCCTCTGTAGTAGAGAATATGGGTCATCCTGTTTGTCTGGTAGAAGGTAACAGGGAGAACATTAAAATAACAACCCCTTTTGATCTGTTGATTGCAGATGCTTATTTTCAACAAAAAGCGAATTCATACTAATTCTATATGCTGGAGCTGGATAAAAGATCAATAACTTATTTACCGGGAGTAGGACCTAAAAAGGCTGAGATCCTTCAAAAAGAGGCAGGCATTGTTTCGTATGAAGATCTGTTGTATTATTTCCCCTATAAATATATTGACCGGAGCCGCTTTTACAAAGTCGTGGAGATCCGGGGCAATATGCCGTATATCCAGTTGAAAGGCCGTTTTATTTCTTTTGAAACCTTAGGAGAGGGAAGAACCCGCCGGTTGGTCGGACGTTTCAGTGATGGAACCGGTGTCATTGATCTGGTTTGGTTTAAAGGACTGGCGTACGTAAAGGATAAATATAGTATAGGTAAAGAATATATTGTCTTTGGTAAGCCTACAGAGTTTGGCCATAGTTATAATATTGCCCATCCGGATGTGGACCCGGTTGAAAATCAGGAACAGGTGACAGGAGGACTTACCCCTTATTATCCGACCACAGAGAAAATGAAGAAATCTTTTCTCAATTCAAGGGCCATTCAGAACTACCAGTATAGTTTGCTCTCTAATCTGGGATGGAAGATTCAGGAAATCCTGACCCCTGAAATACTACGGAAAACCGGGCTGATGTCTCTGGCAGAAGCAATACGCCAGATTCATTTTCCGGAAACGGTGGATTTGCTCAGGAAAGCCCAGCTACGGTTGAAGTTTGATGAATTGTTTTATATTCAGTTGAATATTCTGCTGACTGCCTCTTTCAGGAAAACGAAATTCCAGGGACTTCTTTTCCCCCTGGTGGGAGACTACTTTAATACATTCTATAAAGAATATCTTCCTTTTGATTTAACGAATGCCCAGAAACGGGTAATCAAAGAGATCCGGAAAGACCTGGGAAGTGGACGGCAGATGAACCGTCTGTTACAGGGAGATGTGGGAAGTGGTAAAACACTGGTCGCTTTATTAACCATGCTACTGGCAATTGATAATAAATACCAGGCTTGTATCATGGCCCCCACAGAGATTCTGGCAAATCAGCATTATGCTACCATTATGGGTTTCCTGAAAGATATGGATGTCAGGGTGGCACTCCTGACGGGGTCTACTAAAAAAAAAGAACGGAATGAATTGTTGCCGGCTATTGCATCCGGCGAAATCAATATTGTGATAGGGACCCATGCACTTATTGAAGAGACGGTTGTTTTTCATTCTCTCGGACTGGCAATCATTGATGAACAGCATCGTTTTGGAGTAGAACAACGTTCCAGGTTATGGCAGAAAAACAGACGGGTTCCGCACGTGCTGGTAATGACGGCAACCCCTATTCCCAGGACATTAGCTATGACTTTATATGGAGATCTGGATGTATCTGTAATTGATGAATTACCTCCCGGTCGGAAACCGGTACAGACTCTTCACCGGTATGATAACCGGAAAGCAGAATTATATGAGTTTCTAAGAAAAGAGATCCGGGCAGGCCGTCAGGTGTATGTGGTATATCCGCTGATTGAAGGTAGTGAGAAAGTAGATTATAAAAACCTGGAAGAAGGCTTTGAGTTGTTTAAAGAGATCTTTTCTGATTATACAGTCTGTATGGTGCATGGAAAGATGAAAGCTGTGGATAAGGAACGTGAAATGCAGAAATTCGTCAAAGGAGAAGCTCAGATTCTGATGGCCACTACGGTTATAGAAGTAGGGGTAAATGTCCCGAATGCTACGGTAATGGTGATCGAAAGTGCGGAACGTTTTGGCTTATCCCAGCTGCACCAGTTACGGGGACGTGTCGGACGGGGCGGGGAACAGTCTTATTGTGTACTTGTTTCTTCCTATAAATTAAGTAATGAAACCCGGAAACGGCTGGAAATCATGGTGAATAGTAATAATGGGTTTGATATTGCGGAAGCTGATCTGCGGCTGCGTGGACATGGAGACCTGGAAGGAACTCAACAAAGTGGGATGGGATTGGACCTGAAAATTGCGAACCTGGGAGCGGATGGGCAGATACTCCAGTTTGCCCGTACTATTGCTCAGGAAGTATTGGAGGAGGATCCGGATTTAAGCAAAGAGATGAATCATATTTTAAAAGATAGAGTGAATAAATTGTTTGCCCGAAAGATCAATTGGGGAATGATTAGCTAATATGTTATAAAACATGTTCATATTATAATATGTTGATTTATATTGGCTTATTTCTGTTCTTTTTTATATTGCTATGTGAATATTTGCTTTTTTTATAGATTCTGTTTTTGAGGATCTGTCTAAATTTTCCGACCTTCGCAAGGTCAAATGTGGGAATCATAAAAGAAGCTACTTGTTAATAATGAAAATAAGAACACTATTTATATGTGGTTGTGCGGCGATGTTGGCTGTTTCTTCCTATGCAAAGAAACCAGAAAATAATAAAGATATTCAGAAACAGACTCAGATCATGAATGAGCGTGTTTCCGAATTGATGGCGGATCGTGTTAAAAAAGATGCGCTTAAAGAGTTATCAACTATCAACGATGCGATGTTGGAAGAGTTGATGGAAAAAGAACGGTTGATGTTTCCTGCTGATGAGTTGTACGGATCGCATTGGGTAAACCATACAGTAAATCCTTTTCATAATATCAAAATTAACTATCCGGATTCAGCGAGTATAGACTGTTCCCAGTTTGTTATTCCTATTGACGGAGATGTCCGGGTTACTTCCAAATATGGTATGCGCCGTCGCCGGATGCACCGGGGAATTGACCTGAAAGTTCAGATTGGTGATACCATCCGGGCTGCTTTTGATGGTAAAATTCGTATTCGTAGTTTTGAGCGTCGCGGATATGGAAATTATGTAGTCATGCGCCATCCCAATGGACTTGAAACTGTGTATGGACACTTGTCTGCTTTTCTGGTAGAAGAAAATCAAATTGTACGTGCCGGTGAGCCTATCGGTTTAGGAGGAAATACGGGACGTTCAACCGGATCTCATTTGCATTTTGAAATGCGATTTTTGGGGATTGACCTGAATCCAGCGGAATTGATAGACTTTGAAAATAGTGTTCCCCATAAAGATCTGTATGTTTTCCGGAATGTGAAGGTCAATGGGCGTAATTCTAATATTTATACCTCTTCCAATACTCAGTTCGCTTATCACCGGGTGAAATCCGGAGATACATTGGGCGCTATTTCCCGTCGTTACGGAACTACTGTCAGTGAATTGTGCCGGTTGAATGGGTTGAAGAGTACTTCTGTGCTGCGAATCGGCCAATCCTTAAAAGTGGGTGTCGGAAGTACATCTACCGCTGCTTCGTCTGCACCGGCTACTACTCAGCCTAAGGCTACTACAACTTCTGCCTCTGCCCAGTCTACCCGGGCGGCTGCACCAGCGAATAGCTCTCCGGCAAACGAAGGAGCCGTTTATCATAAAATCCAGTCCGGTGATACATTAAGTGCGATCGCCCTTAAATATGGAACTACAGTAAACAAATTGTGCCAGCTAAATGGTATTACTCCCAAAACAACACTACGCCTCGGCCGTTCCCTGCGTTGTTCCTGATCAGAAAAGTATTTATAAATAATATATAAAAGCTCCGGTCAATGTCGGGGCTTTTTTGTTTACCTTACCAAAAGTTTTATAGGATTATATTATGATTTTTCACCCTCTTAGGGGTGAAATACACTATATTAAACCTCAGATCTGACGACAGGCAGGTATCTTATCCGATCCCAAATCCCAGTGCTTCCCCTAATTTCGCTTCTTCCGGGGTAGCATGTAGCAATGTATACGCATGCAGTTCGCGGGGATGGTTATAATGGGAACGGAACCACTCAAATTGATCCGGGTTTGACCGGAGCTTTCTATCTGTTTCTTCCGGATTGTAGGTGGTGAGGAATGCTTGTTCGATACGATTTTCTTTAAACTGATTGAGGTCAATAAATGGGCTCGCCGGTGGGGGTGGTTGTATCCGGTCCAATCCTTCGATATGCAAATCGTAGAACGCATTGATATACTCCAGGCACATACGGGTTGCATTGGATTTGCCATCTGCTGAGAAGCCTGCAATATGCGGGGTGGCAATAGCTGCCACGGAAAGCAATTCCCGGTTAATGACCGGTTCATTCTCCCAGCAATCTACTATAATCTTACTGATAAGTCCCTGTTGGTAAGCATCCAGTAGAGCCTGTGTATCATGTACAGCTCCCCGGGAGGCGTTGATAAACCAGGGTGTTCGTTTGCAGGCATTAAAAAACCTTGTTCCTGCCAGATGATAGGTGGGATACTCTCCTGATTTGGTAAGAGGAGTGTGGAAAGTAAGGATATCCGCTTCTGCAGCCATCTCCTCTAAGGAGGTGAAACCGTTTGTACCCTCTTCCTCTGCCCGCGGAGGATCATTTAACAGGACCTTCATTCCATAAGCTTTACAGAGGCGTTCCACTTTTTTCCCCACATGGCCCACTCCTACAATTCCGATGGTTTTTTCCTTTAGACAGGTATTTTCCCGGAAAGAGAGTAAAAGCAGGGAACTCATAATATATTGCGCTACAGAATTGGCATTACAACCGGGAGCATTCTTCCATATAATTCCGGCTTCATCACAGTAAGCCGTATCAATATGGTCATATCCGATCGTTGCTGTTGTAATTAACTGCACCCGGCTGCCTTCCAGGAGTTGGCGGCTGCACTTATCAATGCTGCGTACTATCAGGATTTCCGCATCCCGTATATTGGCCGGGATGAATTCCGGAGAAGCCAGATAACGGACTTCGCCGTAAGGCTCTAAAACACCCTGCAGGTAGGGAATGGTCTGATCAGCAACAATAAGCATACCGGTTGACTTTTAGTTTTCAGGTACAAATATAACCTATTTTTAAGGAAAGTAGCCCGTTGGCCATAGCGAATAAGAAAGATAAAAATAGTGGATAAACAGGTTGTATGTAACCGAAAAACAGAGGATGTTCTTTAAGTATCCATTATCAATTGTAAATCATCAATTGAAAAATGTATTATTTTTTTGTAAACTCGTTGATTTTTTGTATATTTGCGGGCGATTAAAGCGGAGTTGAGGAGGGGGCAGGTA
>JAJQES010000370.1 GCA_021201565.1 Tannerellaceae bacterium | reverse complement strand
GAACAAGGGACTGGCTTAATCATCAAAAACAATATAAAAATAGGTAGAATAAAAACTGACCGGAAGAGAGTGTATACCGGTTTGAAATATTTTTTTACCTTGCGGCCGTTTCTTAATAATAGAATATTTTGTGTTTTTGAATGGTAAAAGAAATAAATGCCGAAAATTATGTAATATTATGCAGCATTATTTAAAGAATACTCATCTTGTACTTCAGAGACTCATTTATTGCATTTCTTAAAAAAGAGATATAAACTAACGAATAACGAATTGTGTAATTTAAATTTAGAAAGTTATGAAAAAGAATGTATGGTATCTGCTGGCGCTTCTGTGCTGCCTCAATTTCTTTGCCTGTAGTAATGATGATGACAACGGAAAAGGGGATGGCGACGGTGATGGTGATGACGACAAAAAAGACTGGACTGATTACACAGCCACTTTTGGGGATAAAAACCTGCTTTTATTTAATGGAGAGGAAATAACCGAAGGTAAGGTGACAGCTGTGTTTGCAGAAGGTGCGGAAGAAGGAAAAGCCAAACTGACGATTACTGGCCTGGGGTTATGGGAAGGAAATGAAATCGTATTTGATAACCTGACCGTAGAAGAAAAAAATGGTGTCTATGCCTTTGAAAGTGCTGAAAATATAGGCAATACCGATACGAAACTGGCGGTAACCGGATCTTTAACTCCGGGCACTCTGAGCCGGGAAACAGAGCCAAAAGAAGGATCTTTAACGCTGACTACTTCACGTACGATTGAGTCTGATGTTGTAGGAAGCTGGAAACTGAATTTTACAGAAGATGAGACTGCTGGGTTAATTGCCGGATTTGATATGGAATTAAGTGCTTTGACCGCTTCTAATCCTCAGCTGGCCGCTCTACTTCCTATGATGGTAGGTAGTCTGATTGGCGATAAAGTGGAAGATGTCGTAATTGAATTTAAGGCGGACGGTACCTTTGACTTTAAATGGTGGCCGTTAAATGGGGAAGACTATCTTACACTTGCAGATGTAATACCTGGCGGTGAATATTTTAGCGCTTTATTAGCTCTTGATTATTATGTAGAAGGGAATATGATCTATCTGGGGGTTAATGGAGCATTGATTAATCAGATCCTTGATTTGGCAGGAGGTATGGGTATTGATTTAAGTGGTATTACTCCTTATTTAGGACTTTTGGATGTATTGAATGATGGCAAAGGGTATTACTCTTTAGGGATAAAGTATGCAAAAGAAAATAATGCTGTTCGTTTCTATATGGATGAGAGTTTAATTCTTCCATTATTAGGCAAATTTATGCAGGTTGAAGGAGGTTCCGCATTGCTTATGATGATTTCTCAAACCCAGATTCCCGACTTAGGAACTGTAGGTGATTTATTGAATTTGGTTCAGGCTTCGGAAACTATGTCTGTTGGATTGACATTTGAGCCTAAGGTAGATTAATTCTATTTTAAATATTGTCTGAAAGGCTATCTTATAAAAGGTAGCCTTTTTTAATTTATCAAAATTGTAACGCATGCTACTGCTGGCGCGGAACTTACTTTTGGCTGAAAGACACTTATATCTGCATACTCTTTATAGTCGCTTTGCGACTATGGAAGTTGCAAACTTCCTCTGTTTCTGCTCCGGGTTATAAACCCGAAGCAAATGAGGGTGGAAGATAATAATCTTCCTGTTAGGGGATGAGTGGCTGGATTTTTTTTTCTCCATCCGGCAGGAGCATGTAAATGCCTGTTGCCGGGAAGTTCTCTTTCCGGTTGGATGCCAGTTCCAGCTCCATGGGTTCATATATGGTGATGTACCAGGTGTCTTTGTAACATACGGCCTGTGCTTTTTCATCGTTTCGCAGGATCCGGATCTGTGCCGGGTCGAAGGCGGCTGTCTGTTCCGGTGTGGAAGCAGGCAGGAGGAGGTATTGATAGGTATCCGGTGTGGAAGTATGCTTTATGTACAGGGAGATAATCTCCCCGGTGACCGGAGCGGGCGTGTACATACCCATGAAATCATGCCATTGGCCGGAACGGGTGGCTGACTGGGCGATTACTTCGCTTCCCCGGCAGAGTATGTAGCCGGTATTATCGTGAAAATAGCGTTGGTCACTGGCTGGGGGATAGGAGATAGACATGTTGTGTATAGGATTCCAGTTGCCGCCTGACCATTCTAACAGGTTGCCTTTCCGTACCCGTTGGTCAATAGAAGTAGTGAGTTGCAGGCAACTATCTGTGCGGATGTCGCTACCCAGACAGAGAACAAAATCGCCGGTCATCACCCAGGCTTTTTTAGCATGTACCCCGTCCCGGTTAAGGATCATAGCGGTCATGCCGGAGTTGCCGTCCGTTATTCCCCCTACAAAGTCTGTTTGGTTCCGGGAAGTGGGACCGTATTGCGTTGGGATAGGTTCCGGAGAGTCGTATGAGGTTATGCCCGGAATTTTGCGCCAGTCCCAGAAGGGAAAGATATTCAGGTATTCATCTCCCCGTTGGTAGATGTAAGTAGCCCCGTCGGCCATATAGAATCCTTTTAGGTTGTCTTCATTGACCAGTTCCGTGCCGATAATCCGGTTGGAAGCCATTTTGACGGAAGCCATCCAGTGCGGTGCCCGGTGGACTGTCTGGTCTGATTCCCAAAAGTGCTTATGTCCTGTAAACCGGCTGGTGAAATGGGACGGATCAAAGTTATCTTCGATATAATTTTGTAACTCTTTTGCATCTTCCTGTTGGCTGTTGGCTATCAGTGCCCGGGCAGCAAATCCGGTGCTAAGGGCTTTATGGAGCGGGGCATTGTGAAACAGTTGACGGTCTAATGCATTGATATCCATATACCCTTTCCAGATCACCCAACGGTATCCCTGCAACAACAGGTTATTGATTATCTGTTGCTGTTCTCTATCCATTGCCAGGGGAGTACCTGCAAAAAGATTGGAGTAAAAGCTCATTTCAGTCAGATAGGTGAGTCCGTAGTTGCCGAACTGTTGCTGTGGACCGTGCTGGTGAAAACTCCAGTCGCTTTTAATTCCTTCCGGAGCTCCGGTGGTGATCTCTTCCAGGATGGCCTGGCGGGCTTCCCGGAGAAGGGTTTCATTTTCCTGTAAAATGGCCCGCATCAATACGTTCCCGGCCAGCCAGACTTTGTTTTGCCCGGTCATCCCGATCTTTGCCTGTTCCATAACTTCGATAGCCCCCTGTAATTCTCCGGGAGACAGTTCGTCTTTCAGGATCAGAAAAGCCGGTCCAAAGGTTTTAGGCAGGCCAATTTCATTATACCACCAGTTCAGGCATACCGGTTTTTCCCGGAACCAATAGGCTAAGGCGGTATGGATGGCAGGCATGGCTTTTGTCCGGATCTCCTGATCTTCCGGATGGGCATATAGGTATTTAGCTGTTTCCAGAATGCGTTCCGCATGTATCCTGGGTTCCCAGCCTGAACGTTTGGTATCGGCATAATTTATATCGGGCCAGCTTCCGTCCGGCAGGATGGTTTGAGCATATTCTGTTATTTGTTCCCGGGTCAGCGGGTAACGCTGGTGAAGTTCTACCACAGCCTGGTCCGATAATTCACTTTCCGGGGGGATGGATAATAAGCATTCTGTCAGCAAGTCTGCCTCCTGAGGTCCGGGTACAATCAGCCGGATATAGTTTTGCCGGATGGTTTCCGTAAGGCCGGATTGGGCATGGAGTGCCGTAGAGGCAAACAGAAAGAGGAACAGATAAAGTGTGTGTTTCATGGGGGTGTATTTTTAGCATTCTTTTAATTCGCACTGCTCACCGAAAATTTCAAATTCGATCGTTACATGGTGAATATGTTGTTCGTCGCATAAATGGCGAATGGCTTGTTTGAGGTTGACCTGTTGTTCGTAGGTGATGGGTAAAGCGGTTACTACATGGACTGTCATTACATTTTCTTCGCCGTCTAATGTCCAGAGATGCACATCATGGATAGAGGCTACCTGATTGAGTGAACGGATCCGGGTTTCCAGTGTTTCTAAATCCACGTTCTCGGGCACATGTTGCAGGAGGACATGGAAGGTGGCTTTCAGGTTGCGGTAGATGTTGAGTAAAATCCATATACTGATCCCGATAGAGAGGAGTGGGTCAAGAATAGGCAGGTAGACAAACATCATGACGATGCTGACAACTAACACGGCGATCCATCCCAGCACGTCTTCCATCATGTGAAGCATTACAGCCCGTTCATTGATACTGGATCCTTTTTTCAGCCGGAGTACGGCGAAACCGTTTACGGCTATTCCCAGAATAGCCAGCAGGAACATGCCCTGTGCATTGGGTTCCTGTGGGTTAAAGATCCGTTCGACACATTCCCGGATGACGAATATGGAACCTACCAATAGAATCACGGAGATAAAAAGGGCGCCTAACAGGGAGAACCGTTTGTAGCCATAGGAATAATTTTTATCCCTTCCCTTTTTAGATACTTTCTGGAGATACCAGGCAATGGCCAATGAGATGGAGTCGCCAAAGTCGTGCAATGCATCCGACAGAATAGCCACACTGTTGGTGTATAATCCTCCTACCAGTTCGATGGCAGCAAAAAAGAGATTGACAAAAAAGGCCAGCCGGATATTGCCTGTACTGTCTGTATGATGGTGGTGATGATGTGAATGTGCCATAATTAAATTGACAAGTGACAAGTGATAATTGACAATTAGAACACAAATATATCTGTTTTGTTTTAACCGGAAAAGGTTAAATCTGAAAATCCCTGTTTATAGGGAAGGCATAGCTGGGGGAAATATTGTTATTTTGTAAGGGGATTAGTAAAATATTCTGGTCGAAGGGAAGCTCCTGGTTGAAGGGGATCTCCGGATCCCCGCCTGTGGAGTATAAGGATCTCCGGATCCGTTATTTATTCAAAAACAAATTCGTTACATCAAATAAATAATCTATTTTAACTAACCAACCAAAACAGAAAAACATGAAGTATCAAAACCGGATCACAGATCCTTATATCCGATAAACGGGGATCCGGAGATCCCCGTGGACCAAACTTGAAAAGCTATGTTTTGAATTTACCTGTTTATAGGTAGGGCACATCTGGGGGAAATATTGTTATTTTGTAAAGGGATTAGTAAAATATATATGGATACTGAAACGCGAAAGAAAAAGATTGTGCGGGTCACTCTTGTGGGGACGGCCGGGAATATCCTTCTGTTGATTTTTAAATTTGTGGCCGGCTTTTTGGGCCGGAGCAGTGCAATGATCGCCGACGCGGTTCATTCGCTGTCGGATTTTGTGACGGATCTGGTTGTTCTTGTCTTTATTAATATCTCTTCCCGGCCGGGGGATAATACCCATAAATATGGACATGGTAAGTTTGAAACGCTTGCTACTACCATTATTGGACTGGCTCTTTTGGTGGTTGGATTTGGATTGATGTGGCAAGGTGGAAATAAGGTGTATGGTTTTTATTTCCGGGATGAGGTGCTGGAGTCTCCCGCCTATATCGCGCTGGTTGCGGCTTTGGTCTCCATTATTATTAAAGAGGTATTGTACCGGGTTACGTTGCGTGCCGGGAAGGAATGCGACAGCCAGACGTTGATTGCTAACGGATGGCATCACCGGTCGGATGCTTTTTCTTCGATCGGGACGGCTATTGGGATCGGAGGAGCGATCCTGTTGGGCGAGAAGTGGCGGGTGCTGGACCCGGTTGCGGCTGTGGTGGTTAGTTTCCTGATCATTAAAGTGGCCTTTGAGTTGCTGATCCCTGCGCTGAATGATCTGCTGGAACGTTCGTTGCCTTTGGAAACAGAGGAGGAGATTGTAGGGATTATTGAAGAAGTTCCGGGGGTGAGTGATCCGCATAACCTGCGTACCCGGCGGATTGGAAATGCGTTTGCTATTGAGGCGCATGTCCGGGTGGATAAACATATGCCGGTTTACCAGGCACATGAACTGACCCGGGAGATAGAACAGAAACTGCGGTTGCGATTTGGTGCGCAGACCCATGTTGCTATTCATATTGAACCAACCAAAGAGTAGAAGATAAAGGTTACATACAGGATGTTATAAGACGATGTTATAAGACTGTGTATGTAATTATTGATAGGAAACGCAGATTTCGTTGAGGACGCAGATTTACGCAGAAAAATATTAAAAATAAAAAATCTGCGTTTATCCGCGTACCGGTTCTTTAATTCAACAATAAAAAAGAGGTTGTATTTTTCAATACAACCTCTTCTATCATGTGACTTAATGAAGCCGGATTTTATTCAGCCAGATTCCAGAAAGGTGCCTGTACCAGATTGGGGTTGATGTCCATTTCGGACTGTGGTACGGGGAACCAGTAGTATCTTTTTACGAATACTCTTTTCTGATATACGACACGTTTGAAGAAAGAGTCTTCGCTGTTGTCGTCGTCCGTGGGTTCTGTTCCATACATATCCATTCCCCAGAAATCGCCGTTCAGTTCTTTTTCTGCCTGTTTCCAGCGCCGCAGGTCGTGATAACGCAGACCGTTTTCACAGTTTAGTTCTATCTGTCTTTCCCGGTGGATGGCTTCCCGCATAGCAGCCTGTCCTTCAGGGACGGGTATTTTTCCTGCTCCGGTTCCGTATTCCGGGATCCCTGCCCGTTCACGTATCAGGTTGAGGTAGGTCAGGATGTCGGGATGTCCCGGATTGCATTCGTTTAAGGCTTCCGCATAGTTGAGGTAGGCTTCACCCAGACGGTAGAGGATGCCCGGCCGGTAGACAAACTGGCCACTACGTGCGTCGCTGTCGGGATGTACTTTTTTGCGCACCAGGTATCCTCCCTGCGGGGCATCGTGTGTGGGCCCTCCATCGGGTTCATTACGGCAGAACTGGGTACGGCGTTTTTCACGGCGGTACCAGGCCCGGTTGTAGAGTACGGAGATATAAAAGCGGGGTTCCCGGTGGGTGTACATGTTGTACGTATTGGGCAGCGTCACGATGCCTTCTGCTAATTCTGCTCCTTCCGGGGTGTCTTCGTATTGTACCTCTGTCCAACGGGTTTTACGAAGTTCCGCGGTGGTAGAGAAGCCTTTTTCCACATAGCCGGATTCGGGGTTGATGATAGGACTTCCGTCCGCATTGTATCCCAGAATCGGAGAGAGGCCGTTGTCCATAAAGAAAGCATCTACCAGTTTCTGGGTCACTCCCAGTCCTCCGAAACCTCCTGTCCCGCGGGGTGTCGCGTGTTTGTCGATCTCTTCGTATTTGGTATCCGGACGGGCAAAAAGAATTTCTTTGTTTCCATCATTGTATTTCCGGAACATCATGTTCTGATAAGAGAGGAAGGGGTCAATACTGCCGTCTGCATTTCTTTCGTAATAGAGGGCATGACCGGCTGCGTGTGCTGCCTCAATCAACTCTTTACAGGCTTCTGCTGCCCGTACCCATTTTTGCGGGTCTTCTTTTGAATTGAACAAATGTTCTCCGTTTTTATTGACATGGTTAGCATAGTCGGGATTACCGTTCACTAACGGACTGGCGGCAAATAACAGCAAACGGGCACGAACAGCCAGGCACATGATGGAGGTGAACCGGCCGTATTTTTGTGCCTGTGAATAGTAAGGAGGCAGATTACCAGCTACTTCTTTCAGCTCTTTGTCAATCCAGTCTACGATGTCATCAAAGGGAGTTTGTACGTTCATCAGTTCATCCTCCGGGGCATCATTCGGAACGATTCCGAGGTTTAACGGAACCGGTCCGTATATTTCACAAAGCAGGGTGTAGTAATAAGCAATCATGGCCCGTGCTTCGTTTTTCATTAATTCTACTTCTGTTTCAGTGACTAACTGGGCTGCATTGGGGCGTACATTTTCAATAAAAATATAAGCGGAGCGGATTCGTTTGGGCAGTTCGTTCCAATAGTTTACATCCCAGTGGGAAGCCGCGCTCCAGTTACCGTTTTGTTTGGAGAGGGCATGCCATCCGCCAAACTGTTCCCATCCGGGTGAGGGTGCCTGGTCGTCGCCTAAGGCATCGTATCCGATATAGCGCATCATTCCTTCGTAAGAATCGGGAATTTTGGAATAGACACCTGCCAGCCAGTCTTCGGTACGTACTTTATCATTGAAGATCATATCGAGTGTCAGCATGTCGTCCGGTTCTTTATCCAGGAAATCTGCGCATGCTGTGAATCCGGTCAGCAGAAGAATAGATACACTTAATCTAAAAATATAGGTTATTCTTTTCATATTGTAATATAAGATTTATCAGAAGTTAATATCTAAACCGAAGGAAACTGATTTCATAATGGGATATCTGAATCCGTTGTTGGAACCTAATTCAGGATCCCACATTTTGAATCCCGAAAAGGTCATCAGGTTATTGCCGGAAGCAAACAGCCTGGCTGACTGTATCCCTATCTTTTTCATCCATACGGAAGGGAAATTGTAGCCGACTTCTACATTTTTCAGCCGTAACATACTCATGTTGCGCAACCACCAGGTGGACACATATTTGTTGTTGACATTGTCACCGGCTGTTAACCGTGGCCAGAATACGTCCTGTGAAGGATTTTCCACCGTCCAGCGGTCGTCTACGTTGCTGTAAATATTCCCCATGGCACCGTTTCCGCTACCCGGCAGGAAGTAGCCTTCACCGCCTCCCAGAATCCGGTAGGTCTTTCCATTTCCCTGGAAGAAGAATCCGAAATCAATGTTTTTATACCGCATATTGGTACCAAAACCATATACAATCTGCGGGTCTTCGGTACCACCGATCGGGCATTGGTCCAGGTCATCGATCACTCCGTCGCCATTGATGTCTCTATAGCGGATGTCACCGGGACGTAATTGTTCGGTAAATTTCTGTTCGGGCAGTCCCGGTTTTAGTTTACCGTCAATGAAGTCGTCTTCTGTGAATAGTCCTTCTGCGATCAGTCCGTACAACTGGCCTACCGCATGGCCGGTTCTGGCCCGGTTGGTTCCTATGATGGTGGCCGGTTCATCTTTTTCCACGATCTTATTGGATACATACGTGAACGAGCCCCGGAAGGAAATTCCCAGGTTTTTATTGAGCTGTTTGTTGGCCATCAGGGAAAGTTCGATCCCTTTGTTATCTACTTTTCCGTAGTTTGCCCACGGGGTTTTAACGAATCCGCTGGAACCGGGTATGCTTTCGCGGGACATGAAAATGTCTCTGCGTTTTTCCTGGAAAAGATCTACCTGTAATTCTACTGCGTTCCACAGTCCAAGTTCCAGTCCGATGTTGGTCTTTGCAACTGTTTCCCATGTCAGGTTCGGAATCCCGTTATCGCCTTGCCAGAGTCCGGCCCGGTGGAAATCATTGTCATATCCCCATTTGTATCCATCGGTTTCGT
>JAJQES010000456.1 GCA_021201565.1 Tannerellaceae bacterium | reverse complement strand
GATTACTTAATCCCCTTCTAACCTTGTCCATTCCCTTATTTCTCTAAAACTTAATAACAACTGCTTTATATAAAAGTTCCTATTCATAGAAGCTTTTCCGCGTGATAAGAAGATCTGACAAGTGGCGAACTTTCCACTTTTCTAAATCCTTTTTCCAGAGCAACAATCTTATATTCTTCAAATTGCCCGGGAGTAATATATTCACTGACTGCAATATTTTTGCGGGAAGGCTGAAGATACTGTCCGATCGTAAGAAGTGACACTCCACACCGGAGCACATCATCCATCAGTTCGTATACTTCCCGGGTTGTTTCACCTAACCCGACCATGATCCCTGTTTTTGTTACGCAACCTTGTCCGGATAAATAATCCAGTACTGCTAAACTTATATCGTATCGGGCAGCACTTCGTATTCCGGGAGTGAGTCTGTGTACGGTTTCCATATTATGGGAAACAATATCCGGCTGTGCTTCAAGTACGATGTCTAATAAATGATTTCTTCCCTGAAAATCCGGTATCAGTACTTCAATAGTCGTTTCCGGATTTAAGGCCCGGATGGCCCGGATGGTCTCTGCCCAGTGGGTGGCTCCCAGATCCGGCAGGTCATCCCTGTCTACTGAAGTAATGACCGCATGGTTGAGCTTCATCAGCCGGATACTTTCTGAGACCCGCTGAGGCTCTCCTTTGTCTACCGGCAAAGGCTTTCCTGTTAGTGTGTTACAGAACCGGCAGGAACGGGTACAAATCTCTCCTCCGATCATAAAAGTAGCCGTGCCCTGGCTCCAGCATTCATGCATATTCGGGCATTTTCCACTTTTACAGATTGTATGCAGGCAATGTGACTCTACAATCTCTTTGGTTTGATTAAAATGTTTGTTTCCACTTAGCCGTATTTTTAACCACTCCGGCTTGCGAACGTATTGCGTCATTTCAGGTTTTCAAATAAGAAATTGGACATACGGGTATAGAGGTGGTTGCGTGTGTTCCCTCCATATATCCCGTGATCTCTATCTTTATAAATTTGCATCTCAAATTGTTTGCCGGCCTGTACCAGTGCTTCTGCATATTCCATGGTTTGGTGGAAATGTACATTGTCATCGGCAGTTCCATGTACTAATAACAGTTTGCCCTGTAACTGGCCGGCCAGTTTAATGGGAGAGGTAATGGCATAGCCTTCAAAATTTTCATTGGGCGTCCGCATATACCGTTCGGTATAGATGGTGTCGTAGTATTTCCAGTCTGTAGGAGGGGCTACGGCAATACCCGCTTTAAAGGTTCCATTCCCTGTACTCAGGGCCATTAGTGTGTTATAACCTCCAAAACCCCATCCCCAAATGGCGATGTTGGCCGGGTCTACATACGGGAAACGTCCCAGCGCCTGGGCTGCTTCTACCTGGTCCTGTGATTCCAGTTCTCCCATCCGTAGGTAGGTGCATTTCCGGAACTCTTCTCCCCGGGCTCCTGTTCCGCATCCGTCCACACTCACTACCAGTATGTCGTTTGCTGCCAGATAATGCTCCCAGTCAAACCCATACCGGTCTACTACCTGTTGGGAATTGGGACCGCTGTATTGTACCATCAGGACAGGATATTTCCTGTTGGGGTCAAAATCAGCCGGTTTTATGATCCATGCATTCAATTCCACACCGGAAGCGGTCCGGAGGGTAAAAAACTCTTTGGGTGAGAAGCTGTATTCTGCTAATTTACTTTTCAACGCCTGGTTATCCTGTAACGTACGTAACACTTTGCCTGATTTTGTTTCATGAACGGTAATCACGGCGGGTGTATGAACGTTAGAGTGGGTATTGATAAAGTAGTTGAAATTTTTACTAAACATTGCTGAGTTGGTCCCTTCTGCTGGTGTCAGGCGGGATTTATTTCCTTTCATATCAACCCGGTAAACGGCCCGCCGCAACGGGCTCTCTTCCGCGGCCTCATAATAGACGGTCTGGGTTTTCTCATCAATCCCATAGAAACGGGTCACATCCCAGTTACCTTTTGTGAGTTGTTTCTGTAATACGCCTGTGGTAGAGTAGAAATAAATATGTGCGAATCCGTCCTGCTCGCTGACGTAGGTAAATCCATTCGGTGTAAAGTGGATGGATTTTAACCAATCTGAGTCTATGTATTGTTTATTGTCTTCCCGCAGGACCAGTCTGGGCACTGTGCTTTTGGGGTTGATATAATACATACTCATGCTGTTCTGGTGACGGTTCAGTGTCATAACGGCCAACTGTTCAGAGTCGTGTGTGAAGGTGATCCGTGGAATATAAATTTCCTCTGTGGCCGGAATTGCCAGTTCTTTGGTGATTTTGGAACTGACCTGGTAAGAGTGAAGGGAGACAGTTGAATTTTTCTGTCCCGCTTTCGGATATTTGAAATGATAATAACCGGGATACAGGCCATCCCCGTAGACCTGCATAGAGAATTCCGGAACGTCTGTTTCATCGGATTTTACGTAGGCCAGGAATTCGCTGTCAGGCGACCAGGCCATCAGGTTGGTCACGCCAAACTCTTCTTCGTAGACCCAATCCGTAATACCGTTCAGTATTTTGTTGAGTTCTCCATCGGTTGTGACCTGTACTTCCGTATCATAATCAAACTTTTTCAGGAAAATGTTATTATCTTTTACATAAGCACACATACGTCCGTCCGGTGAGAAAGTAGGAATCATGATCTTTCCTTCTGTTTCCGGCAGGAGCTTTATGTAATTGCGCCGTACATCATAATCATATACGGTTGCTTTGTAAGAATGGCGGTAAATGCTTTCTATATCTTTCCAGACCAGGATCCGGTGTCCGGTTTCGCTGATCATGTAACCGTCGAATGTATCAAAAGAACATTCCCGGGCCCGCTGGGTATTAAACAGGGTGTCCACGGCATTCCCCGTACGGTAGGAATATTTAACAATCATATTCTTTTCTTTGTTAATTGCCGTATAATGTTCGCCGTCGGGTAGGGGGCGGACTTCACCTATTGAAGTAATCTGGCGGAATTTCCCATCGGTTATTTCTTTTAAATCTACACGTTTGTTTCCATGTTGGGCAAAAAGGCCTCCGGTAATAAAAAATAACAAAAAGATATTTAAGCCTATTTGTTTCATGCATATAAATATTTAGATATGAGTTGCAAAGTTAGTATAATTACCCAAAAATTGGGTATGTAACCCAATTTCTTACAGGAAAGGATTTGGATATCTGCCGGAATTTACGGAATATTGTATGAATATGGAACAAAAGATGCAGATAAAACCGTATCGTGATTTCGGGGATTTTCTACGGATACAATTCCCATATAAGGTACAAAAGATCTCTATACACGCCGGCTTTACCTGTCCGAACCGGGATGGGAAGAAGGGGTGGGGTGGTTGTACGTATTGCAACAACCAAACTTTTAGTCCGGAATATTGTCATACGGAAAAAAGTGTGACGGAACAATTGGAGGAAGGAGTCCGGTTTTTCTCCCGTAAATATCCGGAGATGAAATACCTGGCCTATTTCCAGGCTTATACAAATACGTATGGGGAGCTGGAAGAACTGATCCGGTTATATCAGGAAGCACTGGCGTTTCCGGATGTGGCCGGATTGATCATTGGGACCCGTCCGGATTGTATGCCTGATGAATTGCTGGATTATCTGGAAACTCTTTCTAAAGAGTATTTTGTTCTGGTGGAATATGGAGTGGAATCTACGTTGAACCCTACGTTACGCCGGATCAACCGGGGACATACGTTTGAGGATTCGGAGCGGGCCATCCGGGCAACCGCGGCCCGGGGCATTTTCACAGGGGCCCATCTGATCCTGGGTTTACCGGGAGAGAGCCGGGAAGAGATCCTGCGGCATGCGGATGTCTTGTCGGGATTGCCGTTGACTACCCTTAAACTCCATCAGTTGCAGCTTATCCGTCAAACCCGTATGGCAAAGGAGTATGCTGAGCATCCGGAGGATTTTCATCTGTTTGGGATGGAGGAGTATATGGACCTGGTGATTGACTTTACCGAACGAATAAACCCCTCCATTTTCATAGAGAGGTTTGTCTCGCAATCTCCTAAAGAACTATTGATCGCTCCTGATTGGGGAGTAAAGAATTTTGAATTTACGGCCCGTGTAAACAAACGTTTCAGAGAGAAAAATAGCTGGCAGGGAAAAGAATTTATTCCTGCCGTTTCAACTCCCCGTTAAAACGGATCTGCTGCCGGTTGACAGGTGTTACAGTAATCGAGGAGGAGCCATTGTCAAAGACCTGGATATTAAAGGTGAAACTATCTTCCTGGGTCTTTGCTTTAAACTGGATACGGGCCGCTCCTTTCTTATCGTATGCCAGTGAATAATCTGTTATTCCTGTTTCAAACCGCAATCCTTCTCCGCCACCATAGGGGACAGAATAGGCTCTGCCGAAATAAGGCAGATAAGAAATAACGGAATCTCCTTTTATTCTTAATTCATACGGAGAGGTCAGGTTGACAGACTTGCCGGAGGATGGATAGGCCCTGTCTACATCAATCGTGTATTCTCTGCTATCAATCAACTCTTTTACCTGTTCTCTTATCTGTTCTTTTTTATCTTTGCTTTGGGCAAAAAGGGAATGCCCTCCAATAAAGAGGGCAAACCCTAACACTAATAATAACCTCAATCTTTTCATCACTTTACTAACTAAAATCCATTAACCTATGTAACCTTATGTCTCTTAGACAATCAGTGGAATAGAAAGTTTAGCCTTAAAATGTTAATCTATCTGAAAAGATAGGAGGGGCTGATACTTCTTTATAGTTTTACCCGGAACATCAGCTCACTCAGCGAGAAGGATACGGACATCCCGACCGATTTCTGGGTCAGTTTCCCGGTGATGTTTAGTTGTTCATAAAAAAAAGCCGGATTCAGCAAACCGTTTAACATAGGTAAAGCCACTCCGGCACTGGCACGCCAGGAGACTCCTGAATGGCCGTTGATTGTATAAGTAGGATTTGATATCGTGAATCCCAGTTTGTAATCAATCTGTTTTGCATACGAATCAAAATTACGTCCTCCCGGATTGTAGCAGATGCCGGTTTTCACTTCGTGGGTATCCTGGAATTTTATCCGGCTGCTTCCTGAGGAGATCGCACTATATTTACGGAATGTATAATCCATCGCATACGTCATTTTTTTGTGTACCAGACTACCACCGATGCCATAGAATTCGGGGATGTATTGAGTCGTGTTCCGTACGTCATATTCCGCCCCACTGTATATGCCGGATACTGTTTTAGAGTTATCGAATTTGAACTTTTGTTTATAGCCGTAGACGATACCAACCGTAAGGAGTGTCTCTTTGCCGGTCTGCCGGACGTATTGAAGTCCAAAGTCTGCATGTAGTACCTGGGCATAACGGGTCTCTTTGAGGGCCATAGTGGATTGGCTTTCTGTCAACGTAATATTCCCAAAATAGTAGTTTAGGTTGACTCCTACAGACAGATGAAAGGGCAATTCAAATGCCGTGCTTAAAAAGGCTTTGGAGAGTCCCCCGTCTCCCTGATAAGTACTTACCTGGTATTGGTTAGGTGCTCCTTCGACCTCTTCGACCGAATTGAAGTAATAACCGACTGCGCTGTAGGGAGCAATCCCGGCGGCCATGTATAGCCTGCGGCTGATTTGGGCACCCAGCAGGAAGGACGCCAGGTTCCCATGAAACGCGTTATAGCTGTCTCCGGCTGAACTGTAATGACTGTTCCGGAGAAACAGGGAGGTCTCTGCATATATTTTAGCGGAATCCATACCGGCCAGCCCGGCCGGATTACCGACATTCAATAACCATGAATTGCGCATACCATAGGAGACGCCTCCCATGGCCGAATTTTGTCCGTACAACCCGTTCACAATCTCACCGATCCCATACATAGAGTAAGGGGAAGAGGTGAGCTGGTTTTGTGCTGCCAGAGAGACTGACAACAACAGGACGGAAAGGACGGACAGATATTTAATAACTTTCATATAGCTTGTATGTTATTTCCAATGTTAACGGATAGCGGGCATTTTTGTCTCCAAAGGTTAGGTTTTTGAATGTTTTTGTATAGGTGTTACTATCAAACACCAATTGGAGATTATTTTTATTGGATCCCACAGCCCCTAATTCCTGTTGAATGAAATCGGTGACATCAAAATAGTAGTAGGTTAAATGCGGAAACTGTTTATTTTCGACCAGAGTTACTCCCTGGACTTCTGATCCCAGGTAGTCCATCACTGCGTTTGTTACCACATTGTTCTCATCCGCAATGTAGAGATAGACGCTATCAGGGAGCGGGTTGAATTCAGAATACGTATCGAATTCCGGATAGAATTTCAGGTAGGCTGCTTCAATTTCGGCCTGTTCCCCTTCTTCCAGAATGTTATTGAGATAAGGGAATTCCAGTTTACAATACCAGCCTACTCCACCGAATAATAACCCACGGTCTCCTAATTCCGTAGAGGAAATTTCACCGTCCACCATTTCTATTCCTTCGAGAATGCTTCCGGTTTCATCGTGGTAGAAATTATTGAACTGGTTGGAGGATTTAACTGATATGTTCAGGGTTTTTGGCTCATTGATGCTACTGACCACATGATAATGGAGTACCATCACAGAGGTGGTATCATTTAATCCATAGGTAAGCAGAGAGGTGTTTTCTTCATCCGGAATCAGCACTAATCCTTTGAAGTAATCCTCAAAACGGGTGGAAGAGGTAACGATAGCGTCCCGGTTGTGGAGCCGGGTTAACAGATCTTCTCCCAGTGCGTCATCTAACCGTACTTCAATGGAGGCGTCTACGTTGGGACGCGGACGGAATGACACAGAGGCCATAGGGGTTTCATGATAAGGGAATATATTGGTATTATACAGGTATCCTTTATCATTTAACTCCACCTTTTTCTCCAGTTCATGAATATATAAGGTATAATATTGTGTCGTGTCGCCGATATAATGATGGCCCAGGTCCAGCTTTAACATGAGCGAATCAAAACGGACTACATAACTTTCATCTGTTGTATAGGAAGGAGCAGAGTAAGGCAGATAGGAGGAGGCTGTAATGGTTCCCCAGGTAGGATGCACATACCTGCCGGCCATGATGGTGGACATGCCGGAGGTTTCGAGCGAGTCAATTTTCATCAGGGTGACTAATACGGTGCTGGTATCTGTTTTTACATTCCGGAAAACGGATTCTACCTGGTTGCTTCCGAATGTACTGTTCTCATCATAGCAGGATGAAAGCAATATACATATACTTATTATCCAAAGGATACTCTCTTTTTTATACATGGAGATCTGCTTTATAATTCACTACATTTCACTTAAAGTTCACACAAAGAACAGATATATCCCGGGGGTATGCAATTTGAACCTGTGAAATGGGGAATAGAGTCTGTCAATGGGCGGATTTTATCTATAAATAATTAATTCATCCGGACGTAGAGGATTTGCCCGTCTGAGGGTGTTGATTCACCGATAAAAATAAGGGGTTGACCGATTTAATTTGCGGAGGCTGCAAAAGCACTGTTCCTTTGTGGCTAAGGAAAAGATTCCGGATTTTAATTTACGTATTAAATTGTTTTTAGAATGATACAGAAAAGATTATTAGTGTTCTTTATTGCAATCCTGCCCTTTGTGGTGACTTCCTGCCATGATGACGATGATGATTTGATCGGGCTGTGGACAAGAGTGGGGGACTTTAGCGGTGTAGCCCGGAGTGGAGCCTCTTCTTTTACGATCTCAAACTCGTCGGAAAGTTATGGGTATGTAATGGGAGGGTATATTAAAAATAAACCCGATTCAACTTTATGGAGATATACCATGAGTACGGGCGACTGGCATCAACTGAAAGCTCCATTCGGAGGAGTAAAAAGGACAAATGCGGTAGCGGTCTATTGCGAAGCCAATGGAAAAGCCTATTATGGGTTAGGCAACAATAATGAACGGAAAACATTTGACCGGGAGGGAAATTATATCGATTTGGATAATGATGGCGAACTGAAAGACTGGTGGGCGTTTGACCCCGCGGCGAATAACGGGGATGGTGCCTGGGAACGTAAAGCAGACTTTGCCGGAACTGCCCGTTATAATTCCATTGCTTTTTGTATAGGAACTAAAATCTATGTGGGGTTAGGTTCGGATGATGAACAGGGATTGGTAAATGATATCTATGAATATGATGTAACTACTGACAGATGGAATACGACCTCATTTACTTTTCCGGGCGGAAAGAGCGAGGGTGCCAGCGTATTTGTGATTGATGATATCGCGTATATTGTCGGAGGCCTGGAAAATAGTCTCTATGCAGAACGGTTCTTCAGTTTTGATCCCTCCAAAGCTGATCCCTGGACCCGGTTAAGAGATATTTATGATTCAAGTGATGAAGATTACGATGATGAATATACCTCTATCAGACGTGCGTATGGAGTTACGTTTGTGATTGATGGATGTGGCTATCTGGCCTGCGGATATAATGGCGGACTGGTTTCCGATACATGGAAATACATTCCGGAAACAGATTTGTGGGAAAAGGTAGCGAAATTTAAAGGCTCGGCCCGTCGGGAAGCGGTTAGTTTCTCAACAGGCGTAAAACAAGGGGCTTTTGTATTGACCGGTAATAGTGGCACCACTTATTTTGATGATGTATGGAATTTTGATCCATACGTATATGACGATGATGATTATTGATAAGAGTGGCTTGCTTTAACGATTAGGTGCCGGTTGATTTTTCTTACTTAGTTTTCATCCCGGATAAATGGGGTGTCCGGGATGGCTGGCAACCAGCTTGCGTTGCAACCATTTCAGACCTGTGGGGAATAGTAAACACTATTCCCCGGGGATGAAATGAAAGAAGATATTTAACATTCACTCTCTCATTAAAGGACAATAATAGTTCTATTCATTCAGGGGAAGGCTGGCTATTGATTAGTAGGCCTTCCGCGTTTTTTAGTCCTACCCCATCCTCTAAAGGCCAATCTATTTTGGTGAAGATCTAAGTTGCTCCGGGTTTATAACCCGGAGCAGAAACACCTGGAAGTTTGTAACTTCCATAGCTGCGTAGCGGCTATCAAAACCATGTGATGACGCATCCTTTAGGAATAGTATAACTTACTTTGGCTTTAGCCAACCTTAAACGAATTCTTCAAAAAAGGGTACACCCTTTTCCCGGAAAGGATGCATCCTTTCAATAAAGACGATGCACCCTTTTTTTTAAGAGGGTGTACCCTTTTATCAGGATGAAAAGAAAAATTCCCTCCTTTATCAATTCTATAAAGGAGGGAAAGTCATTTATAAGAAATCCCGTGTCAAAAGTTTCCTTTAGAGAGCCTGTGTAAAA
>JAJQES010000066.1 GCA_021201565.1 Tannerellaceae bacterium | reverse complement strand
CTGTGATACTATAAATATGTCTACACAAAACGGATCTTTTTTGAGGAGAGAATATTTACTCTACGTATTTCTCCTGGCAGGGTGTTTTTCTGGTTTTGCCCAGGAGTTTTCCATTGAAGGAAATGTCAAAAACAGTACAGGTGAGCCTTTGGTAGGAGTCGCTGTCACATCGGATCAAAGTGGAGGTATCGTGTTAACCGACCTGGACGGTAATTTCTGGATAGATGTCCGTGAAGGAGAGGTGATTCAGTTCTCCTATATTGGGTTTGTTACCCAGCGGGTTCGTATCCGCAACGCTTCCCCGTTATATATTATCCTGCAGGATGAAAATGAATATGCCGGTAATTTATATGAAATAGGCTATGGCCAACGCCGGAAAAAAGATGTAACCAGTGCGATCTCAGAAGTAAGACCGGATGAAGAGAGTTACGGGTGGGTCTCTTCCGCACAGGATCTGTTGTTAGGGAAAATACCCGGCCTGACAGTTACAAGTGACGGAGGGGCACCGGGTACCGGAGTGGTGATGCGGATCCGGGGTGGTGCGTCCCTGTATGCAAATAGTGAACCTCTGGTAGTTGTCGATGGTTTTCCGCTGGATCATTATGGTATTTCCGGATTAGAGAATTGGTTGTCTATGATCAACCCGAATGATATTGAATCTTTTACCATTTTAAGGGACGCGGGTGCGACAGCGATTTATGGGGGCCGTGGAGCAAATGGAGTGATACAGATTACAACTAAAAAAGGGAACAAAGGAGAAAAGCCTACAGCTTCTTATCATGGAAATATGAGTATCAGCACAGTGCGCAGCAAACTGGATGTGATGGATGCGGATACCTATCGTAGAACTCTCTATTCGATGTATGGGGGAGACCATATCTCACAGTCCCTGTTAGGAAGTGCGAATACCAACTGGCAGGATGAGATCTACCAAACCGCATTCAGCACGGATCATCATGTCAGTGTGGTCGGCGGGTTGGATTTTATGCCTTACCGGGTAGCGCTGGGATATACCGGCCAGGAAGGTGTATTGGAAACCTCAAAATTCCAGCGTTTTACAGCGGCGGTCAATCTGGCTCCCACTTTCTTTGATGATCATTTGACCTTTAATATACAGGCCAGATATATGCGGGCCACTACAAAATATGCAGATCAACAGGCTATTAAGTCTGCACTTTATATGGATCCTACCCAACCGGTCTATAACGGCTCTTCTTATTGGCAATGGGGAATAGACGGTGCTCCTGTTAATCCGGTCTCTTTATTGTATGATACAGATGAGCAGGGAGATACGCATAGTTTTACCGGGATGCTGGGAATAGACTACCGTTTCCATTTTGCCCCTTCATTGAGTTTCCATGCCAATATCGGAATAGACAGAGGAATAGGGGATGTACGGTTTGACTCTGTCTCTCCTTTATATACGGCAGGTGAATATGCAAGTGCTTTGGATACACATTCCCGGAAGACTCACCAGTTATTGAATACCTATCTGCAATGGAATTATACCTATAAACGGAATCGCCTGAATATGATGGCCGGATATGAGTGGCAACGGATGAAGAATCTGGTGCGTACAGCTGACCGGACAGGTTCCAGAGGGTTTAGGTACCAGGAAAGTGATATATATGATGTCGCTTTTATGGGACGTATTCATTATACGCACCGCAACAAGTATTTGGTGTCATTGGATGTACGGACCGGCCCTCAGGCAGGAAGTAACTGGATAGATAATACGTATGCGGCGGCTGGTGTGGGATGGAAGATCCATGAAGAGGTCTTTCTGCGGAATTCGGATAAAGTCACAGAATTAAAATTAAGGGCCTCCTATGGGATTGTAGGACAAAAAGATGGCAATCCGGTTACCTCTTATCCGCTCTCTGAGCGGGTTTCCTCCATGGCATCTTATCCGGTAGGAGACCAATCCTATTCTCTGTTGCCTCCTGATTTCCAGCCCAATTATGTCTCCTATCAGAGTTACAGTGACTACCTGCAGGATATTCGTCCG
The DNA here is from genome assembly GCA_021201565.1 of Tannerellaceae bacterium. Classification (GTDB taxonomy): domain Bacteria; phylum Bacteroidota; class Bacteroidia; order Bacteroidales; family Tannerellaceae; genus UBA4116. Next base: position 7,334 of record JAJQES010000066.1, on the reverse strand, counting down.
GAATATACCCATACGTTGAATGGGGGAATTGATTTTGGCTTTTTCAGGAACAGGCTCAGAGGTTCAGTTGATTATTATCTGACAAAAGGTTTTGACCTGTGGGGACCTCTGAAATCTCCAACCTGGGAAGACAGATATACATGGAACTGGTATTACAGTTCACGATATTACAGACGGGATGCAAGCTGGAGCTGGGACAGGATGGGATTTGATGTGTCTCTGGACATGCGTCCTGTTGAAATTCCTGACTTTACCTGGGATCTGGGAGTTAATTTTTCCTGTATATGGGATGATTATGCGTCCGGTGATTACTATTGGAACAAAGGATTAGCAGGAGCTATCTCCATAGGAGAAGGAGAATATATTATGGGTGGTTATTTTACCGACTCTAATAGTTTTTATTTTAGCAGATACAGTGAAACCCAGGCAACACCTAAATTATTATTTGGATTGAATACGACTTTCCGGTATAAACAATTTGACCTGAGTACTCAATGGAGATATCATAACCAGCCATACGTTTATAATGAAGTATTGGCGGATCAGGTATATACAGATTCTTTTCTGGGAGAGGGGTATCTTATTAACCGGACACAGGCTGCTTTGACCAGTTCCCATTATGGAAATCATTACCTGTCCGGCTATTTTATTGAGAATGCCTCTTTTACCCGTTGTGATTATATTACGTTCGGGTATACCTTACCGGAGACCGGTTCGGTCCTTTCCGGAGGACGGGTCTATGCGACTGTACAAAATCCGTTTCTTATCACAGAGGCATACCAGGGAGCAGACCCGGAAGTCGGGTATATAACAGATGCGAATACCGGACACCGTAGTCCGGGAATTGATCCGGGGACTCTCTATCCGCGTCCTGTATCTGTTGTTATTGGGGTGACTCTTAATTTTTAATCATTCAATCTTTAAAGAAATCAATATGAAACGATATACACTATTCTTTTTCCGGGTGATTGTTGGTATACTTCTTTTCTCGTCCTGTGTGGATGACGTAAACAAAACGTTGGGTACTGAGTATCCGGAAAACCAGGATCAGGAGTTCGATGAAGAGGCAACGTTTGCTACTATTTATGCTTCCCTGGGGATGACCGGACATGATTATCTGGGAGGAAATAATGGAAAATGGGCGGATGAAAATAAAAAAGAATCCAACTATGCCTTTTTCAGTACCCTCTTTTTATTAAATGAGATCACAACTGATGAAGCGTTAAGTACATGGCAGAGTGAGCGGTATACGGATCTGATGTTCAATGAGAATATGTATGATAGAACGGATGATCTGTCGCAGGAACTCTTTAAACGGTTGTGGTATAACCTAAACCTGTGTGATTACTATCTGGAACATGCCTATGGCTGGTCGGAAGAAATGGAAAAGAGAATCGCGGAAGTACAGTTTTTGAAAACCCTGAACTACTATTACATTTTTGACCTGTTTGGAACGGCTCCGGTTTTTGAACCTTATTATTGGGAACATCCGTTAGAGGTTATGGAAAGACAATTGCATGATTGCCTGCCCCGTTTGTCAGATCCCCGTGCCGGGGAGTATGGACGGGTGGATAAAGCGGCTGCCTGGTTGCTGCTGGCACGTATCTATTCATTCTCTCGCCGGTATATGAGTAGTGAGCGCTGGGACATGGCAGAGTATTATGCCCGGATGGTGATTAATTCCGGTTATCAGTTATCACCTGTGTATGCCCATCTATTTATGGCCGATAATGATGGTAGTTCAGTGAATCAGGCTCCGCGCGAGATCATCCTGCCTATCCGGCAATCCGGTGCGACTATTGGGGGCTGGGCCGGTTCTACCTTTGTAGTCGCGACAACTCATTCGGCTGATATGCCGGATTGGGGCAGTAGTGTAGGTTTAGGCGCTGTCCGTGCCCGTGCGGCTTTAGTGGAAAAGTTTTTTCCTTTTAGAGATATTCCTCAGGGGGACACAGAAGAAATCATTGCTGCCGCCGGTGATGATCGTGCCCTTTTTTATTCAAAAAACCGTGAGTTATATATCAATGACTGGACCGATTTTAACCAGGGTATTTCTGTTACCAAATGGTCCAATCTGCGGGCGGATGGCCAGCCATCCTCTGATTCCTATTATACAGATACGGATATTCCCCTGATGCGTTTAGGAGAGGCTTATCTGATCCTGGCAGAGGCTGTGTGGTATATGAGAGGGAATGAAGAGGAAGTCTTATCTATCTTAAATGTCCTGCGGCAACGGGCAAATGCAGAACCATTTGTGCCGGAGAATTTATGGGAACAGGGATATAGAGGTATGGAGCATCTGATTATGCAGGAGCGTGCCCGTGAACTTTATTTTGAAGGACATCGCCGGACCGATCTGAATCGTTCAGGGTATTGGGATAGTTGGGACTGGCAACATGTACATACTTTTGTATATTCTCACCCTTATGAGATGTTTCCGGATTTAATGTGGTGGTAAGCCCCTCCCGTGAGGGGCTTAGAATTAAAAGAGCTCTTTTAATTTCTCTAATAACTCTTCACCCCGGAGATTACGGGCTATGATAATACCATCCGGATCGATTAGGAAATTGGCGGGAATGGCACGTACTCCGTATAGTTTGGCCGGTGCACTGTCCCAGAAGAGCAGATCGGAAACCTGTGTCCAGGGCAATCCGTCTTTTTGAATCCCTTCCAGCCAGGGTTCCCTTTTTTGGTCCAGGGAAACAGCGAAGATGTCAAATCCTTTAGCATGATAGTCTTCGTAAGCTTTTACCAGATTCGGGTTTTCACGACGGCAGGGACCGCACCAGGACGCCCAGAAGTCAAGGAGAAGATAACCTTTTCCTGTATAGTCTGACAGCGAGACTGTTTCTCCTTCCGGAGTAAATGACGCAAAGTCCGGAGCCGGATTACCCACAGCCACTTTGCGTAAGGTCTGTACATGCTCCTGTAACACCTTTACATATTCAGTGTCCATTAGCGACGGGTCCAGTTGTTGCAGGTATTTTTCAATTTCATCCTCGTTTAACCGGTAGGAATAGTCCCGGTACAGAATATAAGCTGTTGCGACTGAGGCCGGATTTGCAGCTACAAAAGCATCCAGGTCAAAGTTTCGTTTATCTGCTTTCAGATAACGGGTATAAATATCCTGCGTCGCCGAACCGGTTGCTTCATAATTCCGGCGGTCCTCCGTATCCAGTTTAACCGTAATCGGTTTGTTTTCTATAAAGAGGAAAGCCGGACTGAAAGACTCTTCCCGGTTGAGTGTCAGGCCATACAGGTCCGGCCGGTCCACTGTCCCGCTGAAATGGAATTTTCCGTTTTCTATCTGAGCTGAGTCAATCACAAAAAACATTTTGTTCCGGAAACTTTGCAGATACACTGTCCCTCTTTCCACATTCACTTCCCCGTCAATCGTATAAGATTCTTTCGGAGAGGAGTTTGTGCATGCTGTTAAAGCAATAGTCGCTATAAAAACAAGCCATGCTTTTGCTTTAAATAAAGCTAATTTCTGATTCATATAGTTTGCAGATTATAATTAATCAATTCCTTTTTCCTGCAAAGAAAGAACTAATCTCCCAATTCCCCAATACCACGGATGTGGTATTTTGTGGTTAACGTGTACACTCAATGGTATACGTGAAACTATCTGCCCGGTAATAACCTACATTATATTCTACCGGCAGGTTAGTCGTATCATATACAAATCGTTTGCGTAACAAAATCGGATCTTCCGGAGTAATCTCCAGTTTAGAGGCAATGATTTCATCCGCGCATCTCGCACTGATTTCTTCTTTGGATGTTTTGACAATGATCTCATATTTTTTTTCCAACAAATCGTACAAAGGCTGATTGAAATCTTCATTCCCCGTCAATGGAATCGCAGGGTTAAACGCGGAGGTAAAATAGACAAACGGTGCCTCTTTGGTTCCCCGTAACCGGTTTAAAGTTAACACCCGTCTGGTTTTCTCAATGCCAAAGAACGCCGCGATTTCATCTGTGGGCAACTGCCAGCTCAGATGTAGCTCGAAGTTCCACACTTCAATGCCTAACATTTTCATCTCCTGTGAAAAACTCATCCAATTAGTAGCTCCGCTGAGTACCCGCTGAGGAGCGACTTTAGTCCCATAGCCTTTTTTCCGGATCAGTAACCCCTCAAACACCAGCTTGTTGATAGCCTGCCGGAGAGTGTTTCTGGATATTTTTAATTGTTCAGACAAAGCAATTTCATTCGGAAGAAGTTTTCCCTCTTTATATTCCGGTTGTTCAATTAGTTTTCTTAACACTTCCTCTGCCTGATAATGAAGAGGTTTGTCACTGCTATGGTCTATTTGTAAATTCATATTCCATTTGGTTGTTGATCCGGCAAAGATAAAAAAAATATTAAATGTAACCACATAATTGGGAAAAATCAAAATAGTCTATATATTTGCCATTGTGAATATGTTCATACATATTTTTGTATGATGGTTCATGGATAACTTTAAATTACTACCATGATGAAATATGATAAATATCCTTCTGTAAAAACACAGGGAGAGATCATTCAAGGCTGGGATTCTATTCTGGCATATTTAGAAGAACAATTACCCCATAAGAAATGCATTGTGGTTATTGATTGTTATTTAGGTGTTTTGATGGATGAATTGATAGCCTCATTTTCCACGTTGACTCATGATCTGTTTCTGCGTTCAGATTCGTTTTTTAAGACGGAACACGAAATTCTCCGGCTGACTGACCCCTGGATGACGGATGATATTCTTTTCGGTCGTATGACCGGTCTGACCTTTCAGGATTATATAGAACATAGCCGTTTGGATAATGTTCAGACAAATATTGATGCGGTTCCAGGACGTACCATTATTGTAGGACATGGAGCTTCTCTTATTACCGAGAGAGCGGACATTATTATATACGTAGATATGGCCCGGTGGGAGATCCAGCAAAGATTCAGAAAAAATGAGATTTCTAATCTTGGCATTGAAAACCGGATGGACCCGGTAGCACTACAATATAAAAGGGGATATTTCAATGATTGGGGAATCTGTGATAAACATAAAAGACAATTATTTGACCGGGTAGACTTCTGGTTGGATACTCACCGGCCCGGGTCTCCCAAAATGATATCAAAAGAGACCTTCTACAATGGAATCAATCAGGCCATCCAATCCCCTTTCCGGGTAGTACCTTTTTTTGATCCGGCTCCCTGGGGAGGACAATGGATGAAAGAAACCTGCGATCTGGAGAAGGACACAGCTAATTATGGGTGGTGTTTCGATTGTGTCCCGGAAGAAAACAGTCTGTTGCTGGATGTGAATGGTCTCTTGTTTGAAATGCCCTCTATAAATCTGGTTTACTTAAAGACCCGTGAGTTATTAGGTGCGCCGGTAGAAGCCCGTTTTGGAGCTGATTTCCCTATCCGTTTTGATTTCCTGGATACGGTACAGGGTGGTAACCTGAGTTTACAGGTACATCCTACCACGCAGTTTGCCCGTGACCAGTTTGGAATTACTTATACACAGGATGAAAGTTATTATCTGTTAGATACCCGTGAAGATGCGATGGTTTATCTGGGGCTGAAAAGCGGAATCAGTAAAGAGGATTTCATAAAAGATCTGAGAGCCTCACAGGAGAGTGACGGCATATTCGAGGTAGAAACGTATATAAATAAATGGCCTGCCCGGAAACATGATCATTTCCTGATTCCGGCCGGAACCATTCATTGTTCGGGAGCCAATGCACTGGTACTTGAAATCAGTTCCACACCTAATATCTTCACATTTAAACTGTGGGACTGGCAACGGTTGGGACTGGATGGAAACCCCCGTCCGATCAATGTCGAAAGAGGATTACAGGTAATAGACTGGGAACGGGATACTGCCTTTGTTCAGAAAGACCTGGTTTCCCCGGTGGAAGAGATCGCTCAGGGAGATGGCTGGCGGGAAGAAAGAACCGGGCTTCATAAAAATGAATTCATTGAAACACGTAGACATTGGTTTTCCACACAGGTTACCCACTATACCCAGGAAAGTGTAAATGTATTGAACTTAGTGGAAGGCGAAGAAGTACTGGTCGAAAGTCCTGAAGGACGCTTTGAACCTTACATTGTCCATTATGCGGAAACATTTATTGTTCCGGCAGCAGTAGGTTCCTATACCATCCGGCCGTATGGCAGATCCGAAGGAAAAGAATGTGCCACCATTAAAGCATTTATCAGATTTTAAATCATACTACTTATGTACCAGAATGATAAACGAATTGTAATGACCCTTGATGCCGGAGGAACCAATTTTGTCTTTTCGGCTATACAGGGAAACCGGGAAGTTATACAGCCACTCGTTCAACCCTCGTTTCCGGAAGATCTTGAAGGTTGTCTTAAAACATTAACGGAAGGGTTTCGTAAAGTACGTTCTTTACTATCCGCAGAACCTGTGGCAATCAGTTTTGCTTTTCCCGGTCCGGCTGATTATGTGAACGGGATTATCGGAGATCTTCCAAACTTTCCTTCTTTTCGTGGTGGAGTGCCTCTGAAAGCCTATCTGGAAAAGGAATTCGGAATACCGGTTTTTATTAATAATGACGGAAATCTGTTTGCGCTTGGTGAAGCCATGGCAGGTTGTTTGCCACAGGTAAATAAAATCCTTTGTGAAAAAGGGAGTACGAAAAGATATACTAATTTGTTAGCCCTGACCCTGGGGACAGGGTTTGGTGCCGGTGTAGTAGTAAATGGATCCCTGTTGTTAGGTGATAATGGATGCGGAGGGGATATCTGGGTGTTCCGTAATAAAAAGCATCCGGATAAAATTGTGGAAGAAAGTGTGAGTATCCGGGGAATACAACGGATATATACAGAACTATCCGGAGAAAACGGACATCTCCTGACACCCCGGGAAATCTTCCGGATAGCGGAAGGAGAAAAGGAAGGCAACCGTCCTATGGCTATTCAGGCGTTCCGGGAAGTAGGAGAAGTTGCTGCCGATGCAGTCTCTCATGCCCTGACCATTGTGGATGGTCTCGTGGTATTAGGAGGAGGGTTGACGGGAGCCGCTAATTATTTTCTTCCGGCTTTTATGCAGGAAATGAATACCACTCTCTCTACCTTTTCCGGTGAATCCTTTGGGCGTTTACAAATGAAAGCCTTTAATCTGAATGATGAAAAAGAACTTGAAATATTTTCCGGAGATACTTCCCGGAAGGTAAAAATCCCATTTTCAGAAGAAGAAGTTATTTATTCTCCGGAAAAACGGACCGGAGTACTCATTTCTTCCCTGGGAGCCAGCCGTGCCATTGCATTAGGAGCTTATGCATTTGCTTTACAGAAACTTACGATATAAATTTATTAATCTTTCTTGATA
>JAJQES010000136.1 GCA_021201565.1 Tannerellaceae bacterium | reverse complement strand
TGTAAATTCTTCTCCTTTTTCGACTACTTCGTACATCCATGCGATCAGGTTGTTGAGGAATCTCAGGTTTGCTTCTGAGTGAGGACCTCCATAGTAGTTGTGTGCTCCTGTATAGGTTACTCCGTTCTCCGTATAGGAGATTGTGGAGACACCCATCGTTGTGAAGAGATCCATTTCCCCTACATAAATCATCCGCAGGGTGGGATCTATCCCCATGATCATCCGTGTCTTGTCATGTTCGTCCAGCATCAGCGGGATCATGGTGGAAGGCCATTCCGTCAGACAGTTGTTGGAGGCATCGTAAGGCAATAACCGGATATCCTCTTTGCTTATTTCTCCTTCTGCGGCTGTGAATGGCCCGGTACGCAACAGGTACTCATACAGCTTGTTGTTGTCGGCTGTATAGGTGTCGTCTGTATTGAGTGTACGGGCAAAATCTGTTTTGAATACATTATTACCGGTTCCACCTGTTCCGGCGTATCCTTCCGTATCTAACCCCAGATAAGAGAGGGTGGTATTGGTACGGTCGTCGGAGAGCAGCAACAGTACGCGGTTACCGGAAGCTTCCAGCCAGGTACGTACGGAATTGCCATCGGAACGGCTACCATTGAAGCAGTTCATGACATAGATGTCTGTGCCTGTCTGTGGACTATGGGCTACGTCGAGGAAGTTGGCACCTCCGCAGAAGTAGGTTCCTTCCAGTCCGAACCAATCCGGTGAGACAATACTCTGGTACAGTTGTTCTACATAGTTATACCGGTAGTTGATGTTGGCATCAGCCGGATTGGTAACCAGGTAGCCATACCAGGTATCTGAATTCTGGAAATTATATACCCGTCCGGTCATCTGGCTCTGCCTTACGATCACCGTTTGTGTCAGGTTGGTTTCCGGAATGGTGAAGGTGACTACTACTTCCGGTTGAACACCTCCCTGAGTCAGTTCAGGGAATGTAATGAACACCTGGTCACCGGATACGCCTTCTGCTGTTGTTTTACCGGCTTCGCCATTGAAGTAAGCTGTGTACCCGTTTAAGGTCATAGTGGCCACCCAACCGGTACTACTGGTGATGGTCAGGATATCGCTGGAACCTCCTGCCGCCGGTACGGTTCCTACGGTTGCCGGTGTGACGGTAAGCGAATGGGCATACTGGGTGATATTGACCTCTGTATAGATGGCCGGATTATCTTTCAGATAGACTCTTAACTCGGCAGATAACTCTTCAGCCAGCGGATTGATGCCATTGGATTGGACCGTAACCGTGTTTGTTACCGGATCACTCTCTGCTGTGAAGTAGTTTTTGTGAGTGCCGTAAAGGGTGCCTACCCATTCGGCATCGTCTACTGTTTGTACCTCGAATGTGTAGTCGGTTTCCGGTGTGGTGTACCCTCCGTCGGCATCGAATACGACATTACTGAGTTCCGGATTGAGCAGAATGCCTCCCAGTCCGTTTTGAGACAGGATCAATACGGCGCTGACCTTTGGATTTTCATCTAAGGTAGCGTGTACGAATGCATATTGTGCCTCAATATTTTCATTGTTGGCGATGGTCAGGATATTGAAAATGTCCTGGTCGTCACCGGTCCGTTGTGTAATGTTCGTGGTAGCAAATACGAAGGCATCCACATGATTATAGATGGTGGCTGTCCAGGGACCTGAACTGGTCACTGTCACATCTTCGCTTGTTTCCCCTGCTATGTTGTCGAACATCGGAAGGGAACTGAGGCTGAGTGTCAGGTACTGTTCTATTTCGCCCCGTTGCGTAATATACATGGTGGCTTTCAGATTTCCGAACTGGAATTCGATGAATCCTCCTTTGACTGTTTCGCTCGGGTCGGCATGGATATAGATGGTGCCGTCTTTAAGTTCGGCTGTTATGCCGGAGGGAAGATCCTGCTGGGAAATGGACAGTGTTCCTTCGCCGGCGGTGAATATCCTGTATTCGCGGTCTCCTCCGGTCTTATCAAAGAATACATTTTTGGTCCCTAATGCCAGGATATTATCTCCATCGAACACAATGGTTCCTTCGTCGTCAACATCCCATTCGTTGATCTGTACCTCGAGTTGACTCTCAGTTGAACTATGTGCATCGTCTTCGTTGTCTTCACCGGGTCCCAGTACACTCAGGATGTTGAATGTATAGACATTGTTACGCCGCAATTGCTGGGCTCTGCCGGATAAGTTGGCATTGATACGGTAATAGCCGGTTTTGCCGGATACGTTATTGGTAATCCCCAGGATCAGGCAGGTAGACTTGTCGTCATCCTGTGCGGGGACGGCTACATAGTTTTCATACGCATATAATCCGCCTGTAATGTCATTGTCTTCTACCCGGATACCATACAAACGTTTGATCCGGTCCAGATCAAAATTGGAGAAATTGATCTCCCCGATCGTTTGTACCGGAAAAGCGTTCCAGACAGAGGCTGAAACCAGTGTATAGTTGTCACCGGCTTTATTCTTAACATCAAACCGGGCTACGATGCGTGTAAGTTCGGCCGTTACCATTTCCTGTCCGGCTTCTTTGTTCATACTGCCGGTCATCATCAGAGCTGTTTGCTGGTAAGCTCTGTAATTATAGTACGGGCCTTCGTCTGCCAGCGCCTCATTTCCGGTAATCCCGATACGTAATTGTTTGATTTCATTCAGGGTTTTACCGGTAAAAAGGGTGACCCAATCATCAAACGTTCTGCCGTAGGAATCCAGATAGGAGTCCGGATTGGCAATAAAGAAAAGACTGTATGCCTTTTGTTTCTGTATGACTGATGATTCCGGTAAATCAAGCTCCACCGTTTGTCCCGAAGTATAGAAACCGTTCTGAGGTGAAATGTCCTGCATTTCGATAAACTCGTCGGTCGTGGGGTCAAAAAATAATACATACAACGTGTGCACCTCGTCTTCTCCTCCTGTGGCTTCGACGGATGCGTATGTATTAATGGCACTTCCCGGAATAGAGAGATTAAAGGTGAGTTTTCCCTGGCTGCCTGCCTGGTCTCCCGACCCATAATCTTCTTCCGTACAACTGGTAAACAGCAGGATAAGTAATCCCGCGAAGAATAGTAAGCTTTTTTTCATGAATAATCCTCCCTCTGTAAGCGGTATGCTTACCTTTTTTGTTGGATGTAAAAACGAAACTTATTTAATTATTAATATTTTATGGTTTTGATTCTATCCCTACAACAGGGAGGATGAAAAAATGTTCACGAGTTTAAATGTTAACTAAAGAGTGATAATTTTGATTTTAATAATCCTATTTTTTGTAATATCTTCATTCTAAATAAACTGGGATGTCAACCCCTTCCATTTTTCAAAAAAAAGGAAACAGATGTGGGAAGAGGTCCTGATCATTTTCTATCTTTGAACTGTTTTTGATCATATGAAAATAGAAATGTATATCCCCCAGCTAATCGCGTCGGCTATTGCGCTCGTATTATTATACCTCTGTAAATATATAGCAGTACATTTGGTAAATAAGTACGGACAGTTGTTACAGAAGTCTGTACTACGACGGCAACAGATGAAGCAAATGCTTTCGGTTCTTCTGAATGTGCTGTTTGTTTTTATCCTGGCCATTATATGGGGGGTGGAACCCCATAATCTGCTTATTAGCCTTTCTTCTATTTTTGCTGTGATCGGGGTGGCTATGTTTGCCCAATGGTCTTTGTTGAGTAATATCACCGCCGGGATCGTGATGTATTTTAGTGCTCCGTTCCGGATCGGGGACCATATCCGGATGCTGGATAAAGATTTTATGATTGAAGCCGTGATTGAGAATATACGTACTTTCTACACACATATCCGGACAGAGGAGGGAGAAGTCATTGTGATCCCTAATAACCTGTTTTTGCAAAAAATGGTCTCTATAAAAAAGCGTGAACCCTAATACTTTTGTCCTTTTTCGTTTTTATTGTGTTATCTTTTTGTTTTCCAAAGAGATACCTTCTATATGTGCTGTTTTTTGACTACGTTAAAACTTAAATGAGCAAAACAAATATCAAAAAAGACAAACTCTTTTCTACCGTTTACCGGAACTTTGTGTATGAATGTTAAATTTTTATTCATGTTTATGTTCTGAACAAAACATAAACCATACTAAATCTATATTTATATGAAACATTTACTAAGGAAAAACTGTCAAAGAAAAACCTGCACGACAAGACTATTCGCTTTGTTGGCTTTTGCTTGTTTCGCCGTTGGGTTTACGCATGCCCAGGTGGTGGTGAGCGGTGTTGTTGTTGACGAATTTGCAGAGCCCCTGATCGGGGTGAATGTGATTGTGAAAAATACCACGATCGGGACCACAACCGATTTTGATGGTAAGTATTCTCTGACTGTACCGGATACCAAATCCGTATTGGTATTTTCATTGGTAGGACTCGCCAAACAGGAAATTACCGTGGGAGGAAAAACAATTATTAATGTACAGATGAAAGAAGATTCCCAGCTTCTGGAAGATGTCGTGGTGATTGGTTTCCAGTCCCAGAAGAAAGTGAACTTAACGGCTTCGGTTGCTAATATCGGAGCAGAAGCGCTGGAAAACCGTCCGGTGTCGAATGTGGGACAGGCTTTACAGGGGATGGTGCCTAACCTGAATATCTCGATTCAGGGGGGAAGCCCGAACGCAGTGCCCAGTTTTAATGTACGTGGGGGAACTACGATCCGGCAGCGGGGAACCGGTGCAGATGATAAAGATAAATTCGATATCCAGAATGGCCAGCCGCTAATCATGATTGATGGGATAGAGGTGACACAGGATGATCTGAACCAGATGAATCCGAATGATATTGCCAATATCTCTATCCTGAAAGACGCGTCGGCTGCCGCCATTTATGGTACCCGGGCTACCTTCGGGGTGATCCTGGTACAGACAAAAGGCGGGAGCTTTAACCAGAAAACCCGTGTGAATTATTCGTATGATATTTCATGGGACCGTCCGGCAGCGATTCCGGATATTCTGGATTCGTACCATATTTATAAAGCGGGTGTTGACAAGAAAGTCTGGACGTACGATGGGGAACCGACTGAAGAAAATAAACAGATCATGGAAAAAATGTTGGAATATATGAAGAATCCAACCCCGGAGAATGCTTATTTTATGAAAGGAGATCCTGTAGAGGGTGTGATCGTTTGGGTGGCCAATACCAATCCGTATAAGGAAGCGTTGAAAGACTGGGCACCTACCCAGAAACATAACCTGAGTGTATCCGGAGGAACAGATAAGGTCAATTATTATATCTCGCTGGGTATGCAAAACCAGGAAGGGATGTATGATCTGGGGGCCGGTGACCGGTTGCGCCGTTATAATATGATGGCCAATGTCAATTCCAAAATCAACCGGTGGTTTAATCTGGGGGCAAAAGCAACATATAATATCAATAATTTCCATGAACCGACTGCTAAACCGGGTGAAGGGAATCTGTGGCATGTGGTAAAATCACAGTATCCCAGCAAGCATATCTATATGCCTGTTATGACCGGTCCGAATGATCCGGTACCCAATGCTCCAACCGATAATATCCTGGGCTATTACCTGGCAAACGGACGGGATAAGCAATCCCGTCAGACCGGTTTGTTCACGATCACTCCGGAATTTATCATCCTTCCGGGAGAATTAACAGTGAAAGGTGATTTCTCTTATACGACCATTAATTTTAACCGGGAGAAAGAACAACCGAAGCTGGAACCGATCAATGAATCGTGGATGAGTCCCAATACCTATGCGACTCAGTATAATACCGGGGATGTATACCGGGCTACAACCAATAAATATACCGTGAATATTTATGCGGATTATAACAAAACATTTTTTGATCATCATACTATTTCCGTACTGGCCGGTTTTAACCAGGAAAGAAAAACATATTCCCGCAGTATTCTGTATCTGAAACGGTTACTGGATCCCAAAATCCTGAATCCGTCTATGGTAGAGGATCAAACCCTGAATACTTCTACCAATGAACATCATGAAGTAACCGCACGGGCCTTCTTCGGACGTTTTATGTATAACTACAAAGGAAAATACCTGGCGGAGTTTGATATGCGGTATGATGGTAGTTCCCGTTTCCCGTATGAAGACCGTTTCCAGACCTTCCCGACCTTCTCCCTGGGATGGCGTATCTCCGAAGAAAAATTTATGCAGGGAACCAGCGCGTGGCTGGATAACCTGAAGGTCAGAGCTTCCTGGGGTAAACTGGGTAGCCAGCCTTCAGATGAATATCCCTACCAGAAAGTATATGATGCCGGAAGTGCCCAGTTCCTGTTTAACGGAACCAATTATCCGACGGCAGTGAAAGTACCTAATCTGGTGAATCCGTACCTGACCTGGGAAAAATCGATTACCAAGAACCTGGGGATTGATATTATGACATTGCAGAACCGTCTGGATGTAGTGTTTGATATTTATGAACGGAAAACGGTTGATATCCTGGTGCAGGGAGGAAAAGAGTATCCGACAGTATTAGGGGCAGATCCCCCGACAGCGAATGAAGGATCCATTAAAGCATACGGATGGGAGTTATCTACGAAGTGGACGGACCGTCTTTCCAACGGACTGCAGTATAGTGTCGGTTTCACTCTTTCCGATAGCCAGACCAAAGTATTGTCTTATCCTTCTAACGACGAAGTAAGACGGATTGGAGACGGATACCTGTATGCCGGCCAGATGGTTGGTGATATCTGGGGATATGAAACCGGTGGTATCCTGCAGGAAAGCGACTTTGATGGGATAAATCCGGAGACAGGACGTCCAATTTATAACGGAGTTACTTTTGCGAATGAAAAGGTTTTCCCGGGATATATCTGGTATAAAGACCTGGATGGAGATGGTATTATTTCAAGCGGTGACAATACCGTAGATAATCCGGGTGACCGGAGGATCATTGGAAACAGTACCCCTCGTTTCCGGTATGGTATTACGGCTAATTTGCAATATAAAGGATTTGACCTGGATCTATTCTTCCAGGGGGTGATGAAAAGAGATATTTTCATCGGAACCTCTTCGAGTTACTGGGGGGTAGGAGCCGGATCCTGGGAAACGTATAATAATTCCTGGACACCGGAGAATACAAATGCTAAATTCCCTATGTATGGTTATAGTATGATCACTCAGTCCGGATACCTCCTGAATGGAGCCTATCTGATGCTCAGACAGGCTGTGTTGGGGTATACACTTCCGAAGTCGGTGTTACAGAAAATTGGTATAGAGAAATTGCGGTTCCATGTATCCGGCTATAATCTGTTCTCGATCACCCAGATACCCAAATCGTTTGACCCGGAACAAGTATCTGACCTCTATCCTCACAAACAATCGTTTGCGGTAGGTGTACAAGTTGGATTTTAATTAAAAAAAGAATACAGTTATGAAATTACAGAATATATTTAAAACAGGACTGATTGCAATGGTTGCCCTGACTGCATGTAATGATGATTTCATGCAACAGGATCCCAAAGATAAAATGGCCGATGGAACTTTCTTTGTGAAAGAAGCGGATCTGCCTCTGTATCTGGATGGACTTTATAAGATGTATATTACCGGCCATGGGATAGAAGGAACCAATGTGACTTCCCATGATAAAGGATTCCATGGAGTCCGGGCCGGTAGCCAGATCACCTATAGTGATTGTTTCAGTGACAATGCTACGTATGCGGGGGGAATTGATGGCCGGCTTCGCGGAACATTTGATACGCCTACCGCGACCAGCACTTCCTGTAATTCGTGGACATGGGATAAACTCAGAAGTGTAAACTATTTCCTGAACCATTACAGGGAAGTGGATACGGATGAGGAGACCTTAAATAAGTATGCGGCAGAAGCCTATTTCTTTAAAGCATGGGATTATTATATCAAACTGGTGGCTGTAGGGGAAGTGCCCTGGTTTGTGACCGACCTGAATATTGACTCGGAAGAGTTGTATGCTCCCCGTACCCCCCGTGTTCAGTTGGTGGATTCCATCATGATGTGTTTTGACTTTGCGATTAAGCATCTGGATGAAAACAATGATTCTTATAACCGGGTAAATAAAAATATGGCCCGTTTCCTGAAAGCACGTTTCTGCCTGTTTGAAGGAACTTTCCGGAAATATCACAGAAATCTGGGATTAACCGATACAGCCAATGATTTCCTGAAGGAAGCCCGGGATATGTCAGACCTGATCATTAGTAATCCGGCCTACCAACTTTATCACGATCCATCTATCAAAAATTCATACTGGAAGCTCTTCGCGCTGAAACAAACACCGGATGCCGACGGCAATAAAGAAGCGATCCTGGCCCGTGTGTATAATGGTACCAATCTGGGACATGACAACCAGCGTTACTGGGAGATGAACAACCATACCCGTTACGCCATGGGAGCTACGACTGCTGTACTGGAAGAATATTTGTGTGAAGACGGACGACCGATTTATATCGGAGGGGGGCCGGGTAATTATGAAGTCAATCCGTTGTTTAAGGGATATGATGGACTTTGGGAAGAGATGGATAACCGGGATCCGCGGCTTTGCCAGACCATTGCCCGTCCGGGTGGTGACCCGATCACCGGAACGGATAATATCACCATGTATGATCCGGCAACCGGAAAAAGAGGACTGGATGAAGTGGGAATTATTTATCCGATGCTGACCAACGATACCGGAGGAGCTTATCCTGCAAAATTGTATAACTCTACCACAACCGGGTACCGGTATATGAAGCACTGGATTGGGGATGTGGATGAGCGGGAAGCGAACCCGAAAGGAAAACAAACGGCTCTGATGTTCCGTCTGGCTGAAGCGATGCTGATTTATGCGGAAGCACGGGCTGAATTAAATGAAATTACCAATGAGGATCTGGACCGGACCATCAATAAACTGCGTGAACGCGCCGGATTTGATTTTGCGAAATATCCCGATGCACGCCTTCAGTTAAACAATGTGCCTAGTGACCCGCGGTTAGATGCGATCTATGCAGAGAAACTGGATTATTCTGTTCCCGGTATTTTACGGGAGATCCGTCGCGAACGCCGTGTGGAACTGATCATTGAAGGATTCCGGTATGAAGACCTGATGCGCTGGAAAGCCGGTAAATTGTTTACCGTTCCTTTGCGGGGTGTCAAAATGACAGAAGAGAAAATCGCGTTATATAACGGACGAATTGATGAAGTGAATCCGGTAACCGGCATTAAAGAAACCGCTTCTCCGGAAATTCAGCTTGGCAATAATGTGGTATTGGATGAGGAAGGGTTTATTATTCCCTGTGTACGCCAGGTCGGCATTGACAATGGTACCCTGCCCTGGGATGACAGACGCTACTATTATCCGATTCCATTACGGGAATTGCAGTTGAATCCGAATCTGATACAAAATCCGGGATGGAAAGATATCCCCCGTTAATCGTTAACTATATAAGAT
>JAJQES010000487.1 GCA_021201565.1 Tannerellaceae bacterium | reverse complement strand
AATAAGGTACCTTCAGGAAACTATACTTTCAGGATAAAAGTAAAGTAAAATCAAGAAATATACTTCATATATCAAAAATTTAAACTCTTCCTTTTTCATTTACTTTTACTTTGTATATATAATAGTTACACAGTATGAAGCAGCGTATTACTATCTCCGTCTTTTATTTAACTGTACTTTTTATCAATATTCAATTTATAAAAGGGCAGACTTTACCGGATGAGTTTATTTCTCCTCCTTTCCAGGCCCGCCCATGGGTATACTGGATGTGGATAAACGGAAATGTAAACAAAGAAAGTGTCACAAAAGATCTCGAAGCCATGGATCTGGCAGGAATCGGTGGTGCCATGGTGTTGGATGTCGATCAATGGACTCCACAGGGAAAACTTAAACACATGAGCCCGGACTGGATTGAGGTATTTAGCCACACCGTAAAAGAAGCTGGGCGGCGCAATATGGAAATCAGTACAAATAATGGCCCTGGTTATTGGGGTAGCGGCGGCTCCTGGGTCACTCCGGAACTGGGAATGCAATGGGTGGTCAGTAGTGAAACCTATGTTAAAGGTGGTATAAGCTGGAAAGGAGAACTTCCCAATCCGGGGAAAGGAACGGATTACAAAGATATTGCAGTAATTGCAGTAGGAGTAATAGATACGATTCCTTCCAAACGTTTTAATATACCGGATTTCGCTATGAAAAGTCTGCAATTTCCGGGTAATCAGGGAGAAGTTAACTATGCATGTGCCCCAATGACCCTCAAAGCTATCGGTTGGCCGGGACATCCCCGTTATCTCGCCTACCGGGGTACACAAAGTGGATCTCTATATACTGTGGCTCCGGTAGAAACGGTTATACCACACCAAAAAGTAATTGTCCTGACAGATAAAATGGAGCCTGACGGAACATTGAGTTGGGACATTCCTGAGGGAGAATGGACAATCATACGGTTTGGCCATCAATTTACCGGTAGTTGCATAGGACCCGTAATACCAGAAGTAATGGGGCCCGAAACGGATAAGTTAAGCAAAGAAGCTACCCGGTTTCACTTTAATCAAATGGTCAAACACCTCAAAGAGAAAATCGGACCCGATGGAACGAATAGTTTTAAATCTATTCATATTGATAGCTGGGAAGGAGGCGGACAAAACTGGACAGCCGGAATGGAGCAGGAGTTTCATAAACGCCGGGGATATGATCCTATCCCTTACCTACCGGTCTTAACCGGACGTATATTGGGAAGTTTGCAGGAGACAGAACGTTTCCTCTATGATCTCCGAGTGACAGTATCCGAATTGTTTGTCGAGAATTATGTAAGGGAAATGCAAAAACTTGCCAATGAAGAAGGGCTTTCACTCTCCTTTGAAAGTTATACTACCATAGGGGACGATTTGAACGCGGCAAATTTTGTTGACGTTCCCATGGCAGAATTTTGGGTACCCATAGGGTGGTCACCCGGCTTTTTTTCCACGGTTAAGTCTATGGCCTCTGCAGCTCATCTCAATAATCGTCCCATCGTAGCGGCAGAAGCATTAACTGCGGCAGAGAGTGAAAAATGGCTTTATCACCCGGCAAAACTAAAATATCTTATTGATGAAGCCTTTTGCGGAGGAATAAACCGGATGATATTTCACCGTTATTCAGCCCAGTTTTTTGAAGTTCAGGGACCGGGCATGCAAATGGGTCCCTGGGGACAACACTACGAGAGAACAAATACCTGGTGGAATTTTTCCACCTCCTGGCATCAATACATTACGCGCTGCCAACACATGTTAAGACAAGGAGTATTCCAGGCAGATATACTGTATGTAATGCCTGAAGAACCTATGTACCGCTTTCGCGAAGTCATCTTCCAGGGATACGATTATGATGTTCTCGGTTCAGATTCCTTCCGGCATCTCTCTGCAGATGAACAGGGCATACACTACCCGGGACGGCCCTCTTATAAACTCATGGTATTATGTCCATTTGAAACGATGTCGCTGGAAAGGCTCCGGAAAATATACCAACTGGTTCACGAGGGAGCTGTTATTTTAGGAGAAAGGCCTAAAGCCACACCCGGATTATACCGTTACAAAGAAGAAGCAGAAGAATTTCGCCAACTAACACAGGCATTATGGGGTCAGGAACATACCGACCGGTTACAGGTAAATCATATAGGAAAAGGAACTGTGTTTGCCGGTATTCCGGCAGAAGAAGCTTTATTACGTATAAATATCAAAAAGGATTTTGACAGTGATCGTTTTCTCAAATATATCCATCGCAGGCTGGATGATGGTACAGACATTTATTTTGTTGCAAATACGACCGATACCCCTTTTCAGGCAAGCTGTACGTTCAGAAACAAAAACAGATTTGCTGAAATATGGGATCCGGAAACAGGAGAACGTTATTCGTTATCTTCCCGGGATAATGGAGTAAAAGAAACAAATATGTTTTTGATACCATTTAGTGAGTATAAATCCTGGTTTATCATTTTTCCCCCCGGACAACAATATCCGGAAAGCGATTATCCGGGCTCCTCTCTCCCACCTTTACCGGTACATCAGGTAATGAAAAACATCCGGCCGGTCGAAGGAGAATGGAGCCTTCATTTTCCAAAAGGATGGGGTGCGCCTGCAAACATAAAATTACCGGAATTGATATCATGGAGTGAACATCCTCATGAAGACATCCGGCATTTTAGCGGCACTGCTACATATAGAAAGGAGATATCGCTGACTCCGGATGATTTGAATCAGCAATACCCTCTTTATCTGGATCTGGGGGAAGTAGAAATAATGGCACGGCTTATAGTGAATGGGAAAGATGCCGGTATTGCCTGGCGTTCTCCTTACCGGTTTAATATAACAGATAAAGTACATATAGGTAAAAATTCCATTGAAATCGAAGTAGTCAATCTATGGCCTAACCGGCTGATTGGTGACGATAAATATCCGGATGACAGCAATTTCAACACGCATGGTTTTATAGAAAAGTGGCCGGACTGGCTTCTGAAAGGAAAAAAACGTCCCTCCGGACGTAAAGCATTTACAACCCGTCGACTCTGGACCGCAGAGGACGAACTTCTACCATCCGGACTTTTAGGTCCTGTACACATCTATCATTTGGAATAAAAAATAGTTGGGAACCTACTTTCAGATGATAAAAAGACTGCCTCATTTTTTGTTTTGAGGCAGTCTTTAACTATTTAACAGGTCTTATCTATTATGTGATTATCCGGATAGGAATTCCTGTTAAAAAGGCAATTTTTGAGATGGTTTTTGCGTGATGCCCTATTCCTATGGCACAATGATGGGACGGACCGGCTTTACTCCAGTTGTCAATAAACCGACGTGCTCCACAGGCAAAACGGTAACGGCTATTCGTATTTCCAATTTGTAAAGTAGGGCCGCTGACCGCCTCTCCTTCCGCAACCAACAGAAAGATACCATCGATTCCTTCACACACAGATAATAAAGTAATGTCGCCGCTTTTTACGCGCATCTGAATAGATAACCCTTTTCCTGGTTTCCCATGATAAACCGGAAGAGGGACCAATTTTACAGTTCCATCCGCTATTGCATAGTGAGCCGGTCCATCATGCCCCAACAAAACAACATCGTCCTTAAAATCGAGAGCGTAAAACTCGGAGAAAGATCCACCGGCTCCTAAAAGTGACATGATTTTCATAGCCTGAACATTTTTCACTTCGCATTCCCCGGCAACCGGAATACCTTTTCCCGTCAGTATAGTATTTCCCGCTATTACTGACGTAACAATCTGTTCATATTCATTACCTGCGTGCCCTTCATAATAATAAGCGAGTGCACCAAGATCATACCGGGTAGTTAATTTATCCAGAGCCACCGAAGTCCGGGCAGCTCTGGTAAGTTCATACTCTTCACATCCGGGGGCAATTTCAAACGTATGGTGAAATTCCTGAATTTTATCCTGGATTTCCGGATCAGTAACCTGGTCATGAATCGCCTTCAATTCACACATTTCCAGATGTTCAATATGCGTACCAAACACCGCAGATTGTAAAGTTATATCTGTATAAACATCGAGCATGCCTCCATAGTAATGTCCAAGAACTCCCATCCGGTTCCGTTGCATCCCCCCAACAACACTCGTTGCCAATATCCAGCTACTTATTTCCTGCCCTACAAACTCATCATCCAAATAACCTGTAATGAGTTCATATTTTATACCGGAACGGTTAAAAACATTCGTAAACTCCGGAACCGAACAAGCCTGGCAATACGCCAGCCATTCTCCGGTCATTTTACCCCGGTCCTCCAAACTATTAATAAAATTATAATTAATTGCAATTCCGGGCTGGATATTAAGTAAAACAACAGGTACCCGGATGGACCGGGCAATTGGTAACACCGTAGAAGAAAGAGCATACGTAGAAATATTAATAAATAACAATCCGATATCTTCTTTCCGGAATTGAGTGGCTACTTTTTGAGCTGTTAACGGATTATCCACCATACCTGCATCAATAACAGTACATGAAGAATTTAACATTTGCTGTTTGATCCTATCATGATATCCCATCAAACGAGGTAATAAATCCTCAAACTGAGTCCAATAACTATCAAGCCCTACGCTCAAAAAACCTATACGTGCTTTCATGTGCCTTATAAATTATAAATGTAAAATAATCAGGTAAAATTAACCCGGAGCACAAAAGGGGAGTGTAGTTTTTTGACTTACAAAATATAGATTTTGCTATTGGTCACGAAAAGCTCCCGGATTTTTACCGGTTTTTTGCTTAAAACGGTAAGAAAAATAACCCGGAGTCTCAAAATGTAGCCGGTAAGCAATCTCCTTAACCGGAATTGTAGTAGTCTGAAGTAATTCTTTTGCCCGTTGTATTCTTATTTCCTGAAAATATTGTGCAGGAGAAAAGCCTGTATATTCTTTGAATAGTTTTCTAAAAAGAGAGTAACTCATATTTGTCCGGTTTGCGATCTCCTGAACAGTTATATTATTTTCAATATTTTCACGCATCAGGATCCGGGCATGATTAATAGCTGCTACCGATTCACTATCCTGATTGAACTGGTAGTTTTTATCAAGATTATACATTAATCCCAATAGATAATTGGTTATACCGGCTAACATCTGTTGAAAAAAAGCATCTTCCCGTTTGGCTACTTCAATAGCCTGCTGATACATACGGATAATTTCCTCATTACTACCCACCTGGAAAAAAGGTTTATCTTTCTGTAAAAAACCGGTCTTTACCCGCTGGTCAATATTAACTCCCTTAAACCCAATCCAATATTCTTTCCAGCCCGTAGTTTCATCCGGTTTATACGTATGCCATTCATCCGGAAACAAGAGGAACATACTACCCCCTTTAACCATAAAATCACCACCACTCTGCGTTTGAAAAATCCCTTGTCCTTCTGAGATGTATATCAATTGATATTCCTGTAGAGTCCGTCCCTTCTCTGGTGAGAAAAAATATCCTGAAGGATGAACTTTTTGAGGATAAGGAGTATAGGGTTTAAAATCATTAAAACCAACGGAACAAATAGATAGTCCCCACTGCAAATCCCGCTCATTTTCTACAATATATTTAATCTGGCTCATATCAAAAAACTTAGGATTTAAAGATAGAAAAAAGATCCCATATAATACTTATTTTACTTCCAGGAATAGAACAAGCAAACCACTTAAAAATTAAATATATAGTTTAAAATCCCATTCAATTATTTATTATATTTGATTTATCTGTAAAAGAAATAATATGAAAGAAGAACTGGATAATTTTTATCTTAGCCGGAAAGAGCCTCAAAAAAGCACTTTACTGGCTTTACGGAGTATTATTCTTGCCTACGATGAACAGCTATCCGAAACCATGAAGTATGGAATGCCTTGTTTCCTGTATAAAAAGAATATATTCTGTTACCTCTGGACCGACCGGAAAACAGATGCCCCTTACATTCTTATGACAGAAGGTAATTACCTTACTCATCCGGAACTGGAGCAGGGCAGCCGTGCCCGGATGAAAATCCTGCGGATTGACCCGGACAAAGATATACCGGTGGAAACGATCCGGGAAGTTTTCAGAGAAGCGATAGAACTATATAGGAAAGGAACCGTAAAACTTAAATAGAGATCTGCACCATTCTAATAACAGATAAGCAATATTCTGATCACAGACAGGCACTACTCCGGCGTAACCCCGGGGGTTATAAGCGCAAGGCCGGGGGTTACGGCTTTACCCCCCGGCCCTGCCTCAAGATGGTGCTTATATAATTGTACAGTCTTGCTTATCTACTACAGGAATAGTGCAGATGTTTAAAGAGACAATAGATTTATACAAAAAAGGAGGCATAAAACCGAAATAGAAATCGCATATTCTTATTAATTTTGTCTCCCGTAATAACAAATAAAAATGATGCAAAAACTGATTTCATACCCGTTATCTGTAATATATTACCTGGTGTTCGGTCTCATCCTGCTTATATTTCATCCCATTCAATGGATTTGTTTTAATCTTTTCGGATACAATGCCCACAAAAAGAGCGTAGACATACTTAACTTTTTCCTGGTTGCTAATACATATCTCTTGGGAACCCGTTATAGAATTGAAAATCTCTCCGCGTTGCCGGAAAACGCTCCTCTCATTATAGTTGCCAATCATCAAAGCCTGTATGATATATCAACTATTATCTGGTACATGCGGAAAGTACACCCAAAATTTATCAGTAAGATTGAATTAGGGAAAGGCATTCCCAGTATCTCCTATAATCTCAATCACGGCGGTTCTGTATTGATTGACCGGAAAGATTCCAAACAAGCCCTGTCCGCTATCCGGAAAATGGCAGAATATATAGAAACGACTAACCGCTCCGCTGTCATCTTCCCCGAAGGAACCCGGAGTAAAAATGGTACCCCTAAACGTTTTGCCGAGAATGGATTAAAGGTCCTGTGCAAGTATGCCCCGTCAGCGTATGTGGTTCCGGTTACCATCAATAATTCATGGAAAATGACCCGCTGGGGCTCTTTCCCTGTAGGGTTAGGTAATAAAATCACGTTGACGATCCACGAACCCATCGCTGTAAAAGATATGCCGTTCCCAACCCTCTTTGAAAAAACAGAGCAGGCTGTAATAAAAGGCATTGTTTTGTAACGCAGGGGGAAAATATTTAGAAAGAAATTCCTTTGGTAAAGTGTTGAGTCATATCTTCTTTTTCCCGGATCGCTTTTTGCATACCAGCAATAGCAGTCTGAAAAAAGAAAGCAAGAAGATACTCATCTGTACGTTCAGTCCGGATCATACGAAGTGCTTTGATATACCCCTCGCGGTCTTCCCGCTCAATAATAAGAAGAGGCAAATCCTTTTTTAATAAAATGAAATTCGAGAAAAGTCTGCCTAAGCGGCCGTTTCCATCCCTGAAAGGATGCAAAAATTCAAAATAACCATGAAAACGGGCAGAGATAATCATGGGATGAGTCTCTCCTTCATCCAAAGCCTTCTGCGTATTTAGTAACAGGATAGGTATCTTTTTAATAAGCTTTGTATGATCTCCGAAAATAGTATCTCCGGCCACCATATCCGTAGTTGTATATTCTCCGGGCATACCAGGATTATTCTGAGCCATACGATAAGCCATCGTATTTTCCATTAGCAATTTATGAGTCTTCTTCAATAACTCTTCTGTTAATGGCTTATCTAAATTAGAGAGAAGATATTCATAGGCACGGAAATGATCCATCATTTCCACAGCTTCCAAAAGAGTTTTTCCCTGCGGTATCATACCCAGTCCTTTTTCCTTCAGGGTACGTGTTTCGTCTACTGTAAACGTATTTCCTTCAATCCCACAACTATGTGCCGAGAATAAGATTTCATTATAATCTATATAATCTCCGGGAGCCATTTTGTTCGCTATACTCTTTTTATAGCAATCCACTACCCTTTCATATTCTGCGATCTCTTTTTCAAACATATAGCTTATATTACTTTTTCTCTAACAAAAGTACGAATATAAGAAATAAATAGAGAATACCATTCATCTGGTATGCCCTGGGTTCGTCATTCCCGTGACAGGCGCCTGTCACGGGAATGACTCCGGGGTGTCACTGCTGTGTCACGCGGTTGTCACAAAACCACTTTCTAAATCTTTCCGGAACAATTTCTTCTTTCTTTTTCCCATCCCTCAGCAGGAAAGTAAAAAAAGAAAAAAGGTCTCTAAATCAATGATTTAAAAACCTTTTTCCTAAGCTGTCTAATTTGTCTTTTTAGATGTGGGTGAAAGACGGGACTCGAACCCGCGACCCTCGGAACCACAATCCGATGCTCTAACCAACTGAGCTACAATCACCATATCTGTCTCCGGAAGCATTGTTCCTTTAAGACGGTGCAAAGATAGATATTATTTTTTATTGTCCAAACATTTTAATCCAAAACTTATCGCATGATTTCTCTTTTTTATACAGGATTTCGTATAAGATACTGACCGTCTGGATCTAACAAAATTCATAAAATTTTCATTTTTTGGTTACCAAAAAGTAACCATTAAATCACAAAAAACACCGGTTTCAGGAATTACATGAAACCGGTGCCTATAATATAATCAACCGCTAAAAACTTACGGATAAATCTCTTTTTTACCGGCCAACAGGGTATTTCGCATTAAAGAGATGATAGTCATCGGCCCCACTCCACCCGGAACTGGTGTAATGTAGGAGCATTTTGCAGATACTTCGTCGAATTTGACATCACCGGTCAGCTTATAACCACTTTTAGTTACACTGCTTGGCATACGGGTAGTACCTACGTCTATTACCACGGCTCCTTCTTTCACCATATCGGCTTTCAGAAATTCCGGTACGCCCAAAGCTACAATAATAATATCAGCTTCCAAACACATTTCTTTCAGATTTGCGGAACGGCTATGACAGACTGTTACGGTACAGTCACCGGGATACGCTTTCTGCATCATCAGACTGGCCATCGGTTTACCCACAATATTACTGCGTCCCAGAACAACACAATGTTTGCCTTTGGTTTCAATTTCATACCGTTTCAATAACTCCAGAATACCTGCCGGAGTGGCTGAAACGAAACACGGCAACCCAATAGACATACGTCCTACATTGATCGGATGGAAGCCATCAACATCTTTACGATAGTCTACTGCTTCAATTATTTTTTGATCTGAGATATGTTTAGGTAAAGGCAATTGTACAATAAAACCGTCAATTTCGGGATCTTTATTCAGACGGTCTACACAAGCCAGCAATTCTTCTTCGGTTACATCTTCTTCATAACGGATCAGGGTAGACTGAAAACCTACCTCTTCACAGGTTTTCACTTTATTAGCTACATAGGTTTCACTTCCTCCATCATGTCCCACTAATACAGCCGCCAGATGAGGGATTTTCCCACCTGCTTCTCTGATCCTGTCAACTTCTTCTGCGATTTCTTTTTTCATTTGGGCCGAAACGGCCTTTCCATCGATTAATTGCATATAGATTTTATTTTTATAAGAG
>JAJQES010000408.1 GCA_021201565.1 Tannerellaceae bacterium | reverse complement strand
CGGTGTGCAGGGAAGCTTGCATGAATTAGAACAAAAAACAAAAAACTTCCTGTTTGTTATTTTGGGTTTTCTCCTCCCTGCAAAATACGGTAAAAACGGCTTATTTACTGACTTTTTCGGTATAATTTGCCGTGGCTTGCCGGAAGGGAAAGGAGATAAAAAATCCCCTTTTTGTCCCCTTCCTGTCCCCTTTTTTAACCGATGCGGATGTGCGCGTGTTCGATCTGTTCCGCGTCCTGTTTTGCTAGGTCTTTTGTAACGTGGAAATATACTTCCCTGGTAATATCAATGGATTCATGGCCAAGCTGTCGTGAAATGGTGTCGAGATCAACACCTGCAGCAGCCATTAAAGAACAGTACGTGTGTCTCAGGGTATGCGGCGTGATCATTTTTTTTACATTCTCCGGCTTATACCTTTTCAGATATCCATAATATGCAGCATGTCCTATATTTTTACCTTTGATCGATGTAATAAATAATGCTGTACGGTATCCACGAAAAAGGCTATCCTCCCATGTGAAGTTGATAATCTCCTTGCATAGCTTCCGGAGATCCTGTTGCATATAAACATCACGTTCGGAACAGTCTGTTTTTGTCGAGGTTACGATCCGGTTCCTGTAATCATAATTCTTGGTAACGTGGATCACGTCATGATTAAAATCAATATCTTCCCTGT
Organism: Tannerellaceae bacterium; assembly: GCA_021201565.1. Lineage (GTDB taxonomy): Bacteria > Bacteroidota > Bacteroidia > Bacteroidales > Tannerellaceae > UBA4116. The sequence continues at coordinate 8,845 of JAJQES010000408.1, read as the reverse complement.
TCAATGCTGCAGCTTCTCCGAACCGCAAGCCGGACAATGCAAGGAAACGCGTCAACAGCCTCCAACGTTTTTCTGGAAGCGCGTCGATCAGCGCGGCCAGCTCCTCCGGCTCAAGATATTTGTCCTGGATTTTTCTCTTGCGGGTATCGTCTCTGACCGGTTCAATTTTCTGAAGAAACATTACATCTTTAATGTAATCCTGTTTATAACACCAACTCAACAACAGACGAATTGATTTTAAGTAATCATTCCGCGTTGTAGGTGCTTCATCGGTTGCTAAGAGACTTTTTTCAATATAACGGGCATTAAGACGATTAAGCAGCGTCTCCCCTCCAAGGATTCGAATTACAGCATTGCAGCGCGTTTCATAGGTCGTATGTGATGACGCTTTTACGGTTGCCTGTTTGCTTTCAAGATACCTCTCACAAGCCTGTTTTACGGTCAGAGATTCCATCTCCGGCGGCTCCAGAGCAGCCGCGATCTTCCGGGCAAGCGCTTCCTCTGCCATCCTCTTTGCAGCGCGGTTGTTTTTCTCCAGCGTGACAGATACACGCTTTTTCTTTCCGGTCATGTTGTCAATGTACTGTTCACAATATTTGAATTTCGTTGTTCCTGATTTCGTTGTTACTTTTTCAATCCACATGTTTTTTCTCCTGTTGCTGGGTAGGCATGGACGGAAAAAGGGTATGTGATTTGACAATTCAGCATATTTTGTTATAATACACTTAACAGGAAAGCCGGAAGATAGATGAAGCCTATCCGCTCCGGTGCAAAGTCAACAGTTACTATATAGCAAGCTGCCTACTCCGGCCAAGAGACAAGGCGGCTTGCTTACTTTTTATATTTCAGAATCGCTACGATGAGCATCGCCACGGTCAGTATGACCATGAATTCCTCATATGTACTCATACGCATTCACCCTCTCAACAGGATTAGAGCGGATGACTGCACGCCTCCCCGGCTCCCCGGGTAAGTATATTATTTAATTTGCAATTCACACACGCGTGACGCGTGACAAAAATGACAGAAATGACAGAATGTTATTCCGGATCCGGTGCGGTGGGATCCTTGCCTAACAGACGTATAAGTATTTTTGCCTGTTCTGCCACAATAACCGGAAGGTTTTTTTCATTGACAAGAAATTTCTCTCCGGTGTCCTTAAAGGTGAAGATATTCTTCTGGTCTTTATCATGAGAGACACCATAATCTTCTAAGAAAATACGGAAATCTTCCCACCTGTCATGTTCACGAGCCATATCAATAGTATAGGGATTTCCCACTACTTCCGTGCCGTCGCGCATGATATAAACCTTAACGGCAAGTCTTTTATCAATATCCCATGGATGTACGCCAAGGGCATTTGCAATTTTTTCTACCGTTTCTGGCTTCGGACTACGCTTGTTATTTTCATACTGAGAAATCATTGGTATAGATATATTTAATTTTTGTGCAAGTTCTGATTGTGTTACACCAGTTTTTTCTCTTAATTGTTTAATATTTTCTCCTATTGACATAAAATTCCCTCCTCATATTTATAATAGCACCTTGGATTAATTATGTAAAGCATTTTGTTAATTCTATTGTTGACATACGCATTAATCATGTGCTATATTGTATTAAGCAAAAACGAAAAACGGAGGTGAAAAAATGCGAATCAGCAGAGTGAAACTCGTGGCAGAAATGGCAAAACACGATCTGACATTGAAACGGCTTGCTGAGCTGTCCGGAGTCTCCAGATCTACCATTTCTTACATTCGATGTGGTAAGTCGTGCAATGATGTTATCGGCCATAAGATTGCCGCCGCCTTGGGCGTTGAGGTGGAGGATTTGATCGAGGAGGTGAAGCAGTGACCTTCATTTATGAGATTCAGCGGGAGAATGCCGTTTCTGGAAAACGCTCTGAATTTATCGGACAATATGAAATCGATCGGCCACTCACGCTGGGGAAATTGTACTTTGTCTTGCCAGGCAGATCCGGCGCGTATCGAATCTTAAAACTGGTTAACCAATTCGAATTATAAAGCCTGGGTAGGCATGAACGGAGGGTATATGAACTATCTAAAAATTATGTATGGAACGCCATTCACAAACATTAAGGGCCTGACAGAGCAGTTCAAGATTTCAGACCGCACGGCACGGACAATGGTCAAAGAGATGGAACAGCATCGTGATGATCGGTACGGGGATCTGGCAGTCATAAACAGCGACGGCTTGAAGCGGATCAATGTGCTGGCTTTTACGGACTTTTTTGCACACAGAAAAGAGCTGCAGGAGCCGAATTTAGCGAAACAGCTGCCAAGCTATAACCCGATGAGTGTGGCACAGCAGCTGGGATTTTATGGAGAGACAGAGACATGACTGAGCAGGAAAAAACGGCATGGATTATCCAACGGCGTATTCCTGACAGTGAGGCAGAACAAATTTTCAATCTTATACAGACGGCAGAAAAAAGCGGTCTGTTTGATGGTATGTTCGGCGGCGGGTGTGAGCCTGCCCGGGAATATCCGTCGAGGGAAAAGCTGATGCAGAAGCTGGAGCCGGGGACATCGTTTCCGATTCGTGAGACGTTCCTGAATGTGTATGGATACGAAATCTCCACTCCCGGCTATGCAGAACAGGTTATCAGTCACCTGGAAAAACTGGGGTGCAGCAACGCAAGAAGAGTCTACGAGACAGTTATTCATGAGTATCAGAGTTCAAGAGACCAGGCAATAAAAACGGCGGTTTCTGGTTTGTTTGATAAGCCGCCTGAGGGTGATGGAGCATGGAAAGAGACAGAAATAGTGAAACTGCTGCAGCAGAAGCGGCAGCTATTGATAGAAAAATCGAGGATATTGACAGACAGATAGATGTATTAAGAGGCAATTCTGCAGAATTCAACGAGTTCATCCCCCTGGATCCAGATCTCGAATCAAAACTGCCGCCGTTCCCGCGGGGCGTCCTTCCGGATGTGATTGAGGCGCACGCTGCAGCAGTCGCGGAGTCGTTGCAGGTTCCGTTCGATATGCCAGCGATCAGCGATCTGAGCGTTCTGTCATCTAGTGTGGCTGGAAACTTCAAGGTGAAGCCAAAAAACGACTGGGAAGAACCGATGAATGTTTTTGCAATAAATATCGCGCGGCCATCGGAAAGAAAATCTCCTGTCTGCAAGGAATCCACCAAACCTTTATACGATTTCATGAAAGAGGAGAATGGTCGTCGGAAGCCGGAAATAGCAGAGTACCGGGCAAAAAAGAAAATTCTCACCGGAAAAATTGAAACAACAAAAAATGCTCTCACAAAAGGGAAAAACCCGAATGGGTACACGGAACAGGATCTTATCGATCTTGAATCTGAACTTGAAGCACTGGATGAGGTAAACGAGCTGGAGTTAGTCCTTGACGATGTTACGCCGGAAGCTCTCACACGGGCATTACGGCGCAATAATGAGCGGATCGCGATTATATCAGCGGAGGGTGGCATTTTCGGCATGCTGGCCGGGCGTTATACATCGAACCCGAACCTCGATCTTTTTCTGAAGGGATATTCTGGGGAGCCGTATTCGTCGCACAGAGTCGGCAGCGGAAACATATCGCTGGAACATCCGTTGCTTACCATGTATCTATCAGTACAGCCGCAAGTGGTAAAGGAGGCCATGGAAAACGATGAGTTCCGGGGGCGCGGGTTCCTGGCACGCTTCCTGTATTCGATGCCGGAGAGTCCGGTCGGACATCGTAGGTACCGGACGGAACCGATCAATCCTCAGGTGCGGCAGGCCTACCATGATCTGATCTATCGTTTACTGCAGCTTCCATACCTGGGAGAGGGTGAGGAACGCACGATCCAATTCTCACCGGAGGCGGACAAGCTGTTTGAAGATTTTGTTAATTGGGTGGAAGGACAGCTCAATGATGAGCTTGAAGAAATTGAGGACTGGGGCGGGAAGTTTTGCGGCCAAGTGGCGCGGATTGCCGGACTGATCCATATCGGAAAATGCGGGGATCCTCATAATACCCTGGTCTCTGCTGAGACGATGGACGGCGCGATTCAGATCGGGAAATATTTCCTGGCACATTCAAGGCGAGTGTTTGAGATGACGGGCGGGGCGGATCCGCCGGAAGTGAAGGACGCGAAATATATAATTAAAAGATTGGGGCTAGCTGACAAAAATGACAGAAATGACAGAATAGCATCGTTATCAAAAAGAGAGGTGTTGAGGGCATATCAAAAATTTAAATCACTGGATGAGTTAGAACCCGGGTTAAAAATACTGATGGATTACGGGTACATACGAATTGAAAAGCAGAAAAAAGGCGGAAAAGGGAGACCATCTGAAATGATATTTATAAATCCGGTCTGCTGATATAAGTGTTTTGTCATTTCTGTCATTTTTGTCAGCTGTCATGCATGTTCAGAAATAAAAAATGCAAATTGCGAAGGGAGGTGAGATTTCGCGTGAGAACTGTAGCAGAACAGCAGAAATTTATGGATGATGCCATGAACTGCATTATGTCGCGGCCTATTCCGGTAGATAATTTAAGCGACGAGTCTGCATTGATATTTCTTAACATTATGCAGCATAATGATTTTTCCAGCAGCATATTGTCTGAACTAAGAAAAATCAATGACAAGCTGGACGATCTCAGGAGGTGATTTTCAATGACGTTCAAACAGAGATATGGCGCTATTTACAAAGATGTGTGGGCATTGCATGAACAGGCGGCGAACTACACAGATGGAGATCAGTATATTAAGATGGTGGATGCAGTATATAAGCCGTACAAGGATACACCATATCAAAAATTTGTGCAGAAAATGCTCATAGCGGTAATGGGTGAAGTTGATAGATTGGAGGTGTTTAATTAATGAAAATTGAATAATCCCCTTGCCGGGATGACTTCGACAAGGGGACTGCAAACCGCACCAAGGGTTTTCAACAACAAAAGAAACATGCGCAATATTATTGTAGCGCAATTAGAACAGAAAGACAAGAAAGAAAGGGAAGATTATGAAATCAACAGCAAATTCAAAAGCATTTCGCACAGAAGAGGATTTTCAGGAAATATACAGCGCGTGCTTGGAGACACAGCCGCAGGCGCCACAGTCGCTGCGGGATGCCCAGAAGGCACTGTCAGAAGCCTTCTGGGCTTATCTGGCAGAATATGAAGAACATATATTTCGGTATGCGTATCAGTGCGGATATGAAGCAGGGAGGGCAGCAGAACATGAGACCAATAAATGAGATGACACCAGAAGAGATCGAGATCGCGGAAACACTCACGAGAAGACCGGAGCTCATGAAATTTATGAAATTGTGTATGACAATGACAAGCGATGAGCAGGAGCAGGTTCTGAAGATGTGTAAAGAACGTGCGCAGAAATAGGTTTTGCAGAGGCGGCGGTCTCCCTGATCGAGGGGGACTGCTGCCTGACGATCGCATTGGGGAATTTCCCCAATAGCGGTCTCCCTCAACTGGCGAAATCCACCAGTTGAATAAAACCGGAATTTCCCCAATAGCGGTCTCCCTGATCGAGGGGACTGCTGCCGGATAGGAGTTAAACAATGATCATGAAAATTACGCTTCCCGGCGACGTACTGGAAGATATAGAATCAGAGTTATGGTATCTGGTGTATCGGTATCGGCGCGACGGACGAAGGGATGAGGCTGAGAAGGCTGAACGCTTGCAGGCGCTGCTGATCGAGGCCGTAGACGACGGCGATATAGTTAAATGATTGAGGTGATAAAAGATGATGAAGATCAGGGTAAGCTGCAGCACGGATGACGATCTGAAACGGACACTGGAGATCCTGTCACCCATAGCGGATCACGTCAAGGTGTCAAATAATCGGGAGGGCGGCTTCCGGAAGGCATACTTCGACGTGGATCCCGAAAAATTTACAGTTGTGTTTTCGGGTAAAACATGATATACTTAATCTAGTTCAGGCATAACATGAAGAGTACCCTCCGGGATTCGGCGACCCGGGGAAGCCAGAAACGGCGCGGGAATGATCAGTGTGATCCATTACACATTGATTGTTCCCGCTTTTTGTTTGTCTCGAGCATAAGATTCATATTCTTTAACCTTTCCGCCTCCCGGGTATGAGACGAAAATAAACTGCCTCTCTGTTGGGATGACTCCCGGGCATGAGCCTAAACTGCCTCTGTTCCTGACAAATAATACAAACGAAACGAGGTATAAAAATGATTGAAATCACGATGGATGCAAGAGACCTTTTCCGGATCGTCGAGAATATCCGGAAAAAATGCCCGCAGCAGGCAGAAGAGCTGGAAGCGCGGATTGATGCCGCAAGGAATGAAGCGGATGAAAAGAAGTATTTCGGAGGTATCGATAATGACTAAAAAAGAATATGATGAAAGACGCAAGGCATTATATGATAAGGCTCAGGCTCATATCAACGCCGAGCAGTTGGATGAAGCCAACAAGGTAATGAATCAGATCGAGCAGCTGGATGACCGTTTCGACGCTCTTAAAGAAACACAGGCGAATCTGAGAGCCATGAACTATGACGATAGTGTGAGGGTACCGGAGTTTTTAATGGGCGGCGGGTCAGCTGACGCTTCCGGCTTTACTGTTATAGAAAGGATCAATCTCAGCGATGGATACGGATACCGTTCTGCATCTGCAGCAGATCCGATGTTCTTATCCAATAGCAGAACTATGTTGGATGTGGCAAAAGAGAATCCAGCGCGCGGCAGCGATATTCTCCTGCAGGATGGCGCGCTGGGTGATGTTGTTCGTGGCATGGTAACCGGAAAATGGACGGATTCAGCGCTGAGAAACGAAGTCACGACGACAGCGACAGGCACGCTGATTCCGGCGGTGCTGTCTGCGCGGATCATTGACCTGGCGCGAAACCTTTCCCTGTTTTCGGCAGCGAAGGTTCCGACCATTCCGATGACATCCAATAATGTGACTGTATCGCGTATCGCTGAGGATCCGGCATTCTCATTCAAACAGGAAGCTGCTGAGGGTGTTGAGGTTGGTATCTCTATCGACGGCGTGAAGCTGGAAAGCAAAACCGCTTACGGCTATGCCTATGTCAGTCTCGAGGCAATCGAGTCCAGCATGAACCTTGACACGATTCTCCACAATTGTTTTGCAAAGGCGATTGCTGAATGCATCGATCAGGGCATGCTCTACGGCGAAACAGATGACGATGGAAACCAGCTGGATTATGCGCCGGAAGGTATCATGAACGATTCCAATATTCTGACGCTGGAGGCCACAAACAGCGGGTACGACGACTTTGTAAAGGCGGTAGCAGCTATCCGGCAGCAGAACTATGAGCCGACGATCTGGGCGGTCAATGCTTACACAGATCAGACACTGAGTCTGCTGAAAGACAGTGAGAGCCGTTATCTCGAGGCTCCTGCGACGCTGAACGGCCTGCAGAAGATCGTAAGTAACCAGCTGGCTTACGACTCTGAAAGCGGCTCTGACGGTCTTGTGTTCCGTCCTGACAGTATGCTGATCGGCATTCAGAACAATATCCGGATCAAGCTGATCGAGGATGAAAAATGTCTGAAAAACGGTCTGATCGGATTCCAGATCTATAGTATGTTGGATTGTAAGGTTGTACAGCCGAAAGGTATCTGCAGGATCACCGGATTGTCATAAGATGTTACAGACGGCTCAGGCGGCTGCATTGCGCAGCTTCCTGGGCTGTTCTATATACTCCCCCCCTGTTTTGATTTCGAGAAAAAATTTCTCTGTACCGGGGCTTCCTCTTCCGTGTAATACGCGCTGAGCTTTAACCCCCCCTCAAAGAACGGGATTTTTGTCGGTTTTTTTGCGATTATGCGAATATAAGAGAGGATATAGAAATTTATGTCGAACGAACAGCTGGTATTGAGGATCCAGTCGGGCGAAGATCCGGAAGGTGAATACATACTGAAGCTCTGGCAACAGAATCAGGGATTAATCCGGATGATCGCGGCGAAGTATGCCGGATATGCTGAACTGGATGATCTGCAGCAGGAAGGGTATATTGCACTATGCAACGCTGCGCGGCTCTATGATCCTGATCGTGGCGCATCCTTCTCTCATTACGCTAAATACTGGATTAAACAGGGCATGATCCGGTACGTTGAGAATAACAGCAATATCCGGCTTCCCTCCGGGGCATACCAGCAACAGTTGAGGTATAACCGGATGTGTTCGCAATTCATAACAGAACATGGCAGAATGCCCTCAGATGCTGAAATCTGCGACTTTCTGCGAATTGATATGGAACAGGTAGACCATTTGAAGAAAACGGCTCAGACGGCGAATTTGAAGAGCCTGGACGAAGTTATCGCTGATGAGGACGGCCTGACAGTTGGTGAAACAGTCGCGGATCCATCTGATCAGATCGGCGAGCTGGTGGATCAGGTGCAGCATGAACAGCTTGCAGCGGTACTTCATGAGATGGTGGATACCCTCCCGGACGACCAGCAGGAAGTGATCCGACTCCGGTACTATGAACAGTTCACCATGAAAGAAATCGCTGAGAGGACCGGCGGACGTGCCGAGACGCTGAGACGCAAAGCAATGAACGAATTACGGCGGCCATGCAACAGCAATAGGTTAATACCATTCCTGCCAGATCACATCATTTCGCTTGCTTACGGCGGCGGTGTGGAGTCGTTCAAACGGACGTGGACTTCCAGCACTGAACGGGCGGCGATCCAGCATCTGGAGGCATAAGAAAAGGGACATTCCTTTACGGTTTGTCCCCTTTTTGTCCCCTTTTTTCGTCCTGCCTGCCCTGAAAGTGCCTGAAAAGCACGGTTTTTAAGCCATTTGTTAAACAAAAAACAAAAAACTTCCTGTTTTTCACAGAAATTGTCATGTTTACGGGGAT
>JAJQES010000392.1 GCA_021201565.1 Tannerellaceae bacterium | reverse complement strand
GCATCAGGCTGCATATAAACTCTCCTGAAAATAAAGGAAGAGGTTTAAACAGATAATGAGAACCGGTTTTCAAATATATGCTAACTTTACGAAAGTAATAAAGTTAAGTAGATTTATAAATTAAAAGTCTAAATTTGAAAACACACTATTTTACAAACCGGAACGATTGGAGAGAGTGGCTTGAAAATAATTTTGAATCCGCGAAAGAACTCTGGCTTATTTTTCCACGTAAATCGACAGGGAAACTTTGTATATCTTACAATGATGCTGTTGAAGAGGCCTTGTGTTTTGGCTGGATTGATAGTACCCTGAAAAAACTGGACGATACACATACTATTCAGCGGTTTTTGCCACGAAAAAATAAAACATATTATTCTCAGCCGAATAGAGAGCGGTTGAAGTGGCTTTGGGAACGCAACCTGATTCATCCGGCAGTGATAAACGGTGTGGAAAGGATTATGCAGGAAGAGTTTACTTTTCCTCAGGACATTATTGATAGAATCAGACAGGATGAAATGGCATGGGAGAATTATCAACACTATTCAGAAGCATACAAAAGAATTCGTGTGGGATACATTGACTCAGCAAGAAAGCGTCCCGAAGAGTTTGAAAAAAGGCTTTCAAATTTCTTGTCCAAAACGAGAGAGAATAAAATAATTGCAGGATATGGTGGAATTGATAAATATTATTAACCTCTCTGCCAACCATTCCCTTCATAGCCTCCCCACAGCCTCCGTACGTTAAACATCATTTTTCTTTTTATATATCCCAATCCGGATTTCTGCACCCCTATACATTCTTTCCGGCAAAGCAACAAAAGATCAGAGTAGGGTGTTATATCCGCGAACGGATATGTACGAAAGAATGGAGGGAGTATGTTTACAAAGAAACTAAAAGCTTATCTGAACAAAAATATAAAGAAAGAACCTTTCCGGAGTGAATTGTTTAATATTGACCAGCTGGGAGAATATGCAAAGATACTGGCAGCGCAACAACAAATAACAAAAGGAGACGGAAATAATTACCTGCGGGAACGGCTGGATGAAAATGAGGGTATATTGCAGGCCTATAACGATGAGGTCCTGTCGGCTAAAAAACTCCATTATATTACCCCGGCTACCGAATGGCTGATTGATAATTTTTACCTGGTAGAAGAACATATCCAGCTGGCCCGTCACCATTTCCCAAAGAGTTACAGCCGTGAACTACCTGCTTTTACGGAAGGGATTTATGCCGGCTTGCCCCGCATATACGGAATAGCCGCTGAGTATGTTTCACATGTAGATGCCCTGGTTGATGAGGATTCACTCCATGCATTTTTCAAATCTTACCAGGAAGTGTCCGTGTTGAAGCTGGGTGAATTGTGGGCCATCCCGATCATGTTACGCCTGATCCTGATTGAAAATCTGCGGCGGATCACCACCCGTCTGCAACAGGACCAGAAAGACCGTAACCTGGCCAATGAGTGGATGGATAAAGTGGAGAAAGCCGCAGCCGGGAACCAACCGGAGGTATTGGGCGTGATCTCGGATCTGGCGCGGGCGGATATTCCTCTGAGCAGTGCGTTTGTATCTGAATTCTCTAAACGGCTCTCTTCCCGGAACCCTTCTTTCTCCCTCGTAAAGAACTGGTTTGAACAGAAACTCCATGAGGAAGGATTATCAACCGAAGAATTACTCCATACGGAAAATCAACACCAGGCCTCGGACCAGCTTTCAGTCAGCAATTCGATTCATAGTCTCCGTTTCCTGAATTCAACCGACTGGCGTGATTTTGTAGAGGAGATTAGTCTGGTAGAAGAGGTTTTACGTACGGACCCGGCCCGGGTCTATGCCTCTATGGATTTTGCTTCCCGCGACCATTACCGGCATATAGTGGAACATCTGGCGCACCAGAGTGCTTTTTCTGAGTTGCAGGTGGCCGGGAAAGTGGTGGAGCTGGCCGGACAGGAGGTGGCCGGACCCGGGGAAGAGCGCCGGCATCATATCGGATATTATCTGGTGGATGATGGCCTGGAACAGGTAAAAGAGCAGATAAAGTACCGCACTACCTTCCGTTCCTCCCTGTTTACTTTTTTACAAAAACATTCATTGACTTTTTATACTGGAGGAATTCTGGTTGTTACCCTGTTATTCAGCTGGTTGTTCAGTGCCGTGATGCGTCATGTGGGAATTTCTCTACATGCCGTCACCGGTTGGGTCTTATTGCTCTGTTTCTTTGTGTTTATCAGCCAGCTCGCTATTCTGCTGGTTAATCATATTGTTACATTGGTTGTAAGGCCGGACTTTTTATCCCGGCTGGATTTTTCCTTTGGGTTACCGGTGGATTTCCGGTCTGTGGTTGTGATCCCTATTATGATTGCTGAAAAGGAAGGCATTGACAAATTATTAGCAGATCTGGAAATCCATTACCTGGCGAATAAAGATCCGAATGTCCGGTTCGCTCTGTTAACCGATTTTACGGATGCGAATCATGAAAAAACCGCGGTCGATGACTGGCTGGTACAATACATCCGGGAAGGTGTCCGGAACCTGAATGAAAAATATACTCCGGGAAACTCTTCTGTTTTTTACCTGTTTCATCGTCCCCGCCAATGGAATCCGGAGGAAAAGAAATGGATGGGCTATGAACGGAAGCGGGGGAAACTAATGGCTTTTAATGGGTTTCTGATGACAGGAGATCTCTCTCCTTTTCTGGTAACGGAAGGGGAACCGGCAGCATTGCAGGGAACAAAATATGTTGTGACCCTGGATGCGGATACACAATTACCTCCCTGTAGTATTCATAAACTGGTGGGGAACATGGCTCATGTGTTGAACCGTCCGGTGGTAGATCCCCGGCGGAATGTCGTAGTCAAAGGATATGGTATCCTGCAACCCCGGGTGGCTATTAATTTGCAAAGTAGTGTGGCTTCCCGTTTTGCCCGCCTGTTTACGGATGAGGTGGGAGTGGACCCTTATACCCGTTCGGTTTCCAACGTGTACCAGGATATTTTCCGGGAAGGTTCATTTGTGGGAAAAGGGATTTATGATGTGGAAGTGTTTGAGGAGGTATTGACAGACCGTTTTCCGGAAAACCGGATTTTAAGCCATGATTTGCTGGAATCTACCTATGTCCGTTCGGGTGTGGTGGGGGATGTTGAATTGTATGAATCTTTTCCGGCCGCTTATCACGTGGATACTAAACGCCGCCATCGCTGGATGCGGGGAGACTGGCAAATTACACAATGGATTTTCTCCCGTGTACCGTTACGTTCCGGCACAGACGCCAACCCATTATCCGGGGTCAGCAAATGGAAAATTTTAGATAATCTGCGCCGGGGGCTGGTGTCACCGGTAGCTATTCTTTTCCTGTTGCTTTTTTTCCTGTGGTACCCTCACCATGCCCTTGTGGCCGTACTGACTTTAGTGGCCGCCATTTTATTACCGGCCGTGGTCACGCTTCCTTCTTTATTGTTCAGAAAGCCTAAAGAAGAACCCTGGAGTGTTCACCTGAAAGGGGTGGCGGACAAAGAAGGACATCAATTAAAACAATTGCTTTTTACTCTGGCCGTTTTCCCGCATGATGCCTGGGTCTGTATGGATGCCATGTGCCGCTCGTTATGGCGCCAGGGAGTATCCCATCAGCATTTGTTGCAGTGGCAGACTGCAGAGGACGCCAGCCGTACGGCAGTGAATACCCCACGTAGTTTTTATCAGCACATGTGGTTTTCGCCGGTGTTTGCGCTTTTCTCCCTTTTATTATTATACCATGATCCGGCTTCTCAGTTCTATTTTTTTCCGTTTGCCCTGCTATGGATCGTAGCTCCGGCCATTGCCTGGTATGTCAGTCAGCCGTTGCCTGAAAAAAAGGAAGAACTGTCTGCGGAACAGAAGGTCTTTTTGCGGAAGATCGCCCGGAAAACCTGGTATTTCTTTGAGACCTTTGTAAATGAAAAAGAGAACTGGTTGCCGCCGGATAATTACCAGGAAATCCCGGACCCGGTTGTAGCTTCCCGTACTTCGCCCACCAATATCGGGTTGTCTTTATTAGCCAATTTATCCGCTTTCGACCTCGGCTACCTCTCTATGCAGGGGTTGATCGGACGGACACAGAAAACATTGCTGACCCTGACCACCATGAAAAAGTTCCGTGGACATTTCTATAACTGGTATGATACCCGGACACTCGAACCGCTCTATCCGCTCTATATCTCTACCGTGGATAGCGGTAATTTGTCCGGACATCTGCTGACACTGGCACAGGGATTACGGGATCTGGTGGACCAACCTATCTGTTCAACGGAGATATTCCAGGGAATGTTGGATACGGTGAAAGTCCTGCGGGACCTGGCACCGGGTAATCCGCAACTGGAAGCCCTGGAACATGATCTGCTGGAAGCACCGGATATGACCGGATTAGACAGTCTTTTTTTCCAGTTACAAAAAGTATGTCAGGAGGTGCATTCCCTCTCTTTCTCATTTTCACCTCCTACAGAACAGTTAAATAGATGGGCCGATATTTTGCGGGCCGGTTGTGAAGACCAGCTGCAAAATGTCCTGTCCCTTATTCCCTGGGCCGGAAAGGATTATACCTCTTTTGCGAAAGAGCAGGAAAGAGGAGTGGTACATCCGCTGGATTTTTCCATGCATATTCCTTCCCTGGAAGAACTGGCAACCCGTATGGACCCGCTGGCAGACCGGCTGAAGGACGCTCCGGAAGAGGCCGGACGAATACAGGCTATGCGGGAGACGGCTCAACGCGCCCGTGAACGGAAACAGATGTTGCTGGTACTGGCTTCCCAGGCGGAACAACTGGCACAGATGGATTTTACATTCCTTTACCAGCCTAAAAAGGAACTGTTTACAATTGGATACAATGTAATGGAACAACGCTATGATGCCTCTTCGTATGATATGCTTGCTTCGGAAGCCCGTTTGTGTAGTTACCTCGCCATCGCACAGGGACAGGTGCCCATTGAGCATTGGTTCTCACTGGGACGCCTGGTGGTATTGTTGAAGGGTAAACCGGTGTTACTTTCCTGGAGTGGGTCAATGTTTGAATACCTGATGCCTCTCTTAGTGATGCCCGGTTTTGAGGAGACGTTGCTGGAGTTGACTTACCAGGGCGTCGTGGAAGAACAGATCAGTTACGGTGAAAAATATAAAGTTCCCTGGGGGGTATCGGAGTCGGGTTATAACCGTCCGGACCCTCAGTTCAACTATCAGTACCAGGCTTTTGGGATTCCCAGTATGGGACTCAAACGGGGATTATCCAAAGACCTGGTGATCGCGCCGTATGCTTCTATGCTGGCGGTTATGGTAGACCCGGTGGCCGCATGCCGCAATATGCAACGGCTTTCCGCAAGTGGGTATGAAGGGGCGTATGGTTTTTATGAAGCGATTGATTATACTCCCTCACACCAACCGATCAATGAACACCGGGTGGTCATTGCTTCGTTTATGGCACACCATCAGGGGATGGGTCTGGTTTCACTTGTGAATTGCCTGAAAGGGAAAAGTATGCAGCACCGGTTTATGGGCTATCCCCAGATGAAAGCCTTTGAACTCTTGCTCCAGGAACGGGTTCCACACACGATCACTACCAATGTGATTGCGGACCATTCCAAACTGGAAATGGAAAGCTTGCATGCCTTCCATTCCAATAATATACAGGTGGAACGTGTTTATAATGAAGCGCCGCAAAATCCGGAAGTCAATATCTTATCCAATGGCCGCTATCAGGTGATGCTCAATACAGTAGGTGCCGGATATAGCCGCTGGAATGACCTGGCGGTGACCCGCTGGCGGCAGGACCCGGTCAGTGATACAAATGGTTTGTTTATCTATTTGCGGGAGCCCGGTAACGGACGGTACTGGTCAGTGGGATATCAGCCGGTGTTGACCCAAACGAAAGAGTATGAGGTCAGTTTTACGCAGGCGTATGCTGAATTCCGGCAGCGTCATTCCGGTCTGGAGATCCGGACCAGTATCTGTGTTTCTCCCGAAGATGATGTGGAACTACGTTGTATCCATATTACCAACCATACCCGTAAAACCCGTTTGCTGGAGGTCACCACCTTTAGTGAAGTAGTGATTGCACCCCAGGGGGCAGAGGAATCGCATCCGGTGTTCAGTAACCTGTTTGTGCAAACCTCCTTTGATCCGTCTTTACCGGCTTTGTTCTGTACCAGGCGTGCCCGTTCGGAAGAGGAAAAACCACCCCATCTGTTCCATCTGCTGGTGCCGGAAGACATGGAAACGGGTGAGGTTACTTTTGAAACAGACCGTAGTAAATTTATAGGCCGGGGACGTACCCAGGCGAATCCGGTGGCTATGGAGCAGACCACTCCTTTATCAGGCAGCCAGGGAGCAGTACTGGATCCGGTTATCGCATTGCGCCGTACCGTCTCAGTACCACCGGGTAAAACAGTCCGGCTTTGTGTAATTGTGGGGATTGCCCCGGTACAGGAAGAGGCGTTTGCCCTGGCGGAAAAGTATTTGAATCCCCGGATGACAGACCGTGCCTTTGAACTGGCCTGGACACATAGCCAGGTGGTACTTTATAACCTGAATATCCGGGAGGCGGAAGCACAGTTGTTCCAGCGGCTGGCCGGAGCTTTGATCTATCTGAATCCGGCGTTACGGGCGGAGGAGGCTGTCCTGAAAAATAACCGCAAAGGCCAAAACGGCCTGTGGGCTTATACTATTTCCGGCGATGTACCGTTGGTGATTGTCCGGGTAACCAAACAGGCAGGGATAGACCTGGTAAGGCAGATGATCCTGGCCCATGCCTATTGGCGTATGAAAGGGATAGTAGTGGAACTGCTGATCCTCAATGAAGATGTCTCTGTGTACCGCCAGCCGCTGCATGATGAAATCATCAGCCTCATCATAACCGGAATCGGCGTTTCGCAGTTAGACAAGCCGGGAGGCATTATTGTACGTCCGCTGGATACGATACCGGGTGAGGATCTGGTACTCCTGCTGTCGACAGCCCGGGCTATCTTTAGTGACAAATGGGGAACGCTGGCGGAGCAACTGTCCCGCAATACACTACCGGCTTCCCGCATACCGCTTCTGGAACCGTCTTCTACGCCCCGTGATCCGAAACAAAGCGAGGAACCCATCGCCCGTGACCTGCTGTTTGAAAACGGGTATGGTGGTTTTACCCGGAATGGAAAAGAGTATGTGATTGTATTGCCACCGGATAAAAATACACCGTTACCCTGGAGTAATGTGTTGGCTAATCCCTGGTTTGGAACGGTCATTTCCGAAGGTGGCGGAGGATATACCTGGCTGGAAAATGCACATGAGTTCCGGCTGACACCGTGGAATAACGATCCGGTAAAGGATACCTCCGGTGAAGCCATCTATATCCGGGATGAAGATACGGGGGAATACTGGTCACCTACTCCTTTACCGGCGCGGGGGAAAACCACCTATACCGTCCGGCATGGGTTTGGCTATTCGGTATTTGAACATACGGAAAATGATATCCGTTCCGAACTATGGATCTTTGTGGCTATCGATGCGCCGGTGAAATGTTCCCTGCTCAAACTCACCAACCTGTCCGGCCGTGTCCGGAATCTCTCTGTGACAGGCTATTGTGAATGGGTATTGGGAGACACTCGTACCCGGAACCTGCTTCATATCCAGACCCGGAAAGATATTGACACAGGTGTCTTAGTGGCCCGCAATTTTTATAATATAGATTTTTCCGGAAAGGTGGCCTTTCTGGATATTGGTCCCTGCAGCCTGGTGACCGGTGACCGCCGGGAATTTCTGGGAGCGAACGGCTCTTTAGCCTGTCCGCAGGCTATGGTGCAACAACGTTTGTCCGGCCGTACAGGTGCCGGGTTTGATGCTTGTGGTGCTGTCCAGAAAATGTTGGATTTACGGCCGGGGGAAGAGACAGAAGTTGACCTTATCCTGGGATGTGCCCGGAATGAAGAAGATATGGCTACACTGGTGAACCGTTTCCGGATGACCGGTGCGGTGCAAAAGTCCCTGCAGCATGTTCAGTCCTATTGGAATGAGCTGCTTACTACTATTCAGCTGGATACCCCCGATCCGGCTGTAAATGTGATGGCTAACGGATGGTTGCTTTACCAGACGCTGAGTTGCCGCATCTGGGCCCGTTCCGGCTATTACCAGTCAGGTGGAGCGTATGGATTCAGGGACCAGTTACAGGATGTGATGGCCATGACGCACGCAGATCCAACGGTCACCCGTGCACAGATCCTTCTGGCAGCGGGGCATCAGTTCAGTAAAGGAGATGTTCAACATTGGTGGCATCCACCGTTCAACCGGGGGGTGCGAACGAAGTTTTCAGATGATTACCTGTGGTTACCGTACGTGACCTACCGGTATCTGGCAACAACCGGTGACCAGACTATCCTGGATGAAAAGATCCCCTTCCTGCAGGGGCGTGAACTGCATCCGGGAGAGGAGTCTTACTATGATATGCCGCTGATCTCAGATGAAGTCGCTACCCTGTATGAACATTGTGTACGCAGCATCCGCTATGGATTGAAATTCGGGATACATGGGTTGCCGCTGATGGGTTGCGGGGATTGGAATGACGGCATGAATCTGGTAGGAATCCAGGGAAAAGGAGAAAGTGTCTGGCTGGCTTTCTTCCTGTACGATGTCCTCACACAATTTGCCGGAGTGGCGGATCAACGGGGAGATCTGTCATTTGCAGCAGCGTGCAGACAGCAGGCTGCTACGCTGAAAGAGAATATCAACCGGGAAGCCTGGGACGGTAGTTGGTACCGCCGGGCCTGGTTTGACGATGGAACTCCACTCGGTTCCAGCCAGGATAGTGAATGCCGGATTGATACATTACCTCAAAGCTGGTCAGTGATCAGTGGAGCCGGCGAACCGGCCCGTTCACAAACAGGCATGCAGGAAGTGTACCGGCAACTGGTAGACCAGGAATTAAAAATCATTCGTCTGTTTACGCCGGCATTTGATACCTTTCAACCCAGTCCGGGCTATATTAAGGGATATGTACCGGGAGTCCGGGAGAACGGAGGACAATATACCCATGGAGTAATCTGGACGGCTATGGCTTTTGCCCTGATGGGAGATCATGAACGTGCCTGGGAACTGGCTGGATTACTGAATCCGGTCCATCATGGAGGAACAGCGTCGGAGATTGGTATCTATAAAGGGGAACCTTATGTCGTGGCGGCTGATGTGTATTCGGCGGTTCAGCATCCCGGACGGGCCGGCTGGACCTGGTATACCGGTTCGTCTGCCTGGTATTACCGCTTCCTGGTAGAGACACTGGCCGGCATAAACCGGGTAGGGGATCAGTTACAACTAACTCCACGGATACACCCGGAATGGGATGAGTATAAAGTCCGGTACCGGTATCGGGAAACAACCTATCAGATCACTATCCGTAAAGCAACCTCTTCTATACCCTCCCGCCTGGTGGTAGACGGAAAAGAAAAAGAGCCGGGATCCCTGATCCCGCTGGTGAATGATGGAAAAGAGCACCGGGTAGACTTTGTTGGAGGGGAATAAGGAGTCATCAGTGTCCGGAAGCTCTTTATCACTCTTTTTAATTGGGTCTGTTTTGTGTA